>CAZWDH010000011.1:0-44172 GCA_964632865.1 uncultured Nitrospiraceae bacterium | reverse complement strand
CCCGTCCGGATTTCCGAGGAACAGTTGCGCGCGTATCTGGACGATGGTGCCTGCACAATCCGCGGAAGCGCTGGTCATTAATATTGCGGCAATGCGCTGGCAAGGCCAACGCGCCCCCACGCATGAAAGGCTTTCCAACAATGCATACCGTCAGGAACGAGAGTTCGGAGGAACCCAGCGACGCCTTGGCCCAGTACCTGTCGCCCCGGGACCTGGCGACGCGCTGGAGCTGTTCACGGACCTCCGCGCAACGCATCGCCGAGCGGGCGGGGTTCGCCCGCTATCTCCTCGGGCAGGGACGCAACGGCATGGTACGCTACGCCCTGGCGGAGATAGAAGCCTACGAACGCGAGAATCGTTTCGTCGCCGAGTAGCGCAGAAGAAGAACTCCCCGACCGGGGACTTGCCGCGTCCATAATCCCGCCGGGGCACTCGTTATGGAACGACTCATAGACAAAAAGGTCCTAAAAAGACCTCGAAGAGAAAGCCTCAAACCAACGATGCGGCATAATCTGAATCGCCCAAAGAGGCAGGTGTCAGGCGAATACGATCACTGCAAATCTCGCCTTTAGTGATGGCGGTTCAATTTTCCAGTTGAGACCCCAAAGTTTTTGTTTCTTGGTAGCTACGTTCTATTGCGTCGCGTACGGTTTTGGCATGTCCAAAGGTTTGCCCGCCAAAAGCTGCCAATCGTCCCAAAAGACGGTCACCGGATAGTTCTCGGGATTTGTAGGGCAGCTTACGCTAAGAAGAAGATCTGCCTGTAGGTCTGCATTGGGGAAATCCTGCTCACTACTTGCCGGAGTTCCGCTTCCCCGCACGACAATTTCGCCAGTATATTCTTGATAATTCTCCGAATGATCTATTTGGATAACCGGACCGAGATTGGTTATGGGAAGATAACCATCCACCGACGGGGAGGAATTCTTGTGGACGAGTGACGCGGTAATGATAATCGTAGCGGATGTGTCATTTTTTGCCTTGACAGTCAGAACGTAATTTGACGGGTACAAGCCTTGTATTACCGTGTGAAACTGGCGCCAAAATGAATCGACTCCGTCATTGCCAGTCCAGGTTTGGCGAACCGCGAAAGCACCATTCGCAATCTCTTTCTGTTCCTTCGCGATTTCAGAAAACCTCGGTTTCGGGGGCACAAAGCCTTCCGGAGTATCAGGCAGTGCCGTCCAGTTTTCAAAAGTCCCATTCGGGATGAAGTCACGACGAGGAAGTGGTTCGATCGATACAGTGACCAAAGATCCAGGAGTGAGCGCACTCGTCGACAATTCTTCCCTATTTCCGCCAGAATGGGGAGTGCATGAGGGGCAAAGGCAGATAATGCACACACAAACTATGCTAGAACGCCAGAGGTTGGTCAATGCTTCAAAAACGTGATTCTCATTATGTCTCTTCATTTTCTGTCTCGCCAAGAGTCCCCGAGCAACGTGAACCCATTATTTTGCGACGGAGATTGTGGCGGAATCAAGTCCCAGATTCTAGAAGCTATCCCGAAACCTATTTCTAACAATAGTTATTTATAATTGCATCATGCTTACACTAACGAACGTACAACTGGATTGGATTTGTGAACGTATCCCTGACCCGCCCGCGAGTCCTTTGGGTGGACGACCACGAACCGACAAACGCAATGCGGTTCGCGGCATTTTCTGGATGCTCGACAATGGAGCCAAATGGAAAGATCTTCCCCGCGAGTTTGGTTCCAAGAGCGCAGTACATCGTTGCTTTCAACAATGGGTTCAGGACGGTGTCTTCGAGAACCTGATGCGCGACGCGGGGCAACTGGTCGAAGAGCAAGGCGAATATCGCCTGTACGAATGCTTCGTCGACGGCACGTTCAGCAAAGCGCGCGGTGGAGGACACGGGATCGGATGCACCCGCGTCGGAAAAGGCGTGAAAATCATGGTCTTGGTGGATGCACGGGGCCTCCCGGTTGCGGTCGATACCATGTCCGCAGCGCCCCATGAATCGACCTTGGTGCAGGGCCTGTTCGACTTCATGCTGACCAAAAACTTTCCGGAGCGCATCATTGGCGACAGGGCCTACGATAGCGATCCGTTGGCGCGGACTTTGGACGACTACGGCGTTGAACTGATCGCCCCGCACCGTTCGCATCGCAAACCCGAAAACAAGACCCAAGACGGTCGTCCGCTTCGCCGCTACAAACGCCGATGGACCGTGGAACGCACTATCGGGTGGATTCAGAATTTCCGCAGACTTTGCATCCGATGGGAAAAATCCACCAAACTTTTTCAAGGATACCTGCATCTCGGATGTGCCCTACTATTGCTCACAAGGGTTTTGGGATAGCTTCTAATACTAAGTGCACGTTCGGGGTCTAAGCCCATTCCCTCTGTCGCTCGTCTTGTGGGAGAGATGCGCACGGGGACCGGCATCTGCTATCTTTTCCTATTTCGAACGGAATCGGCATTCAAAACTCCGACGGGCGGATCCTGCGTACCGTGCGTTTCGAGGGAAGGTCGACGTGTCTAAGAGAACTCGAGAAGCCATAATGATTGGTTTCACCACCCTTATATTTCTTATAGTCATGGAGACCACCGCGCGCGTCCTAGTTGGCCCTTCGCCACAGACAATCTATGATCGGGTCGAGTCGTTTGCCGTCCCAGAGAAAGCGGTTGGTACCTTCCGAATCGTGGTCATCGGCGGGTCAACGGTCGCAGGCTGGCCCAATCCTGAAGTGGGGTTTACTTCGTTTCTTGACTATGCTCTCCAGCGCATAGGTTCCGACGTCGCTTTCGAGGTAGTCAATCTTGGATATCTTGGTAAGACTTCTGAATACACGCGACAAATGGCAGAAGACAGTCAAAAGTTCGCCCCAGATTGCATCATCATCATGTCGGGCCACAATGAGTTTCTAAACCGAATCGGCGAAAACAATTCAATCCGCGACATGGTGTCCCAGTTTGCTTTACGATCAGCAGCAGTAAGAATGCTACTCCTTCGCACGGGTATTGGCGTTCCGCCATATTTCAGTCCCCAGTACCGACTGCCGCACCAGCTTCGGCCTTATGATCCGAACAGTCTTTGGTATCAGGCGCGAATCGAGCGTCACCAAGAAAACCTCGCTGCTATAGCCGATTGGGGAAGACGTCACAGGATCCCAATCATCTTGTGCACACTTCCTTCGAACATACTGGATTGGCCCCCGGTGTATAAATTCTTGCCTCGTGGCAAAGTGGGGACGCAATTCGAGGAGGGAATAACACATGCTCGGGAGGCTATAGCTCGGGGTGACATCCAGGAAGGAGAATTTCTCATAGACAATTTGGAGGACTTGGTGGGAGCAGACGCAATGCTGACCTTTTTGCGTGGTAAGGTCCGTCTTGCACAGGGTGATTATGCTGAGGCACAAGATTTGTTTGAAGATGCAAAGAACACAGATCCTTTTCCATACCGGACTTTGTCCGTGATGAATGACAATATTCGACGTACTGCGAAAGAGTATGGTGCAGTACTTTGCGACCTTGACGAGGCATTTGCGGATGAGTCGGATCACGGGTTGGTGGGAAGTACTCTGATCGGTGATAGTGTGCATCCTACGGCTTTGGGGAATGCGCTCATCTCGCGCGAGATCGCGAGGTCGCTTTTGAGCGCCGGCATGATATCCGACATAGAGAGTGAATTGTCCGTGAACGTTTCCCTTTCGACGTGGGTGGAGGCAGTCTGGACCACACGATACTCTCCACTCGAACTCCAGGCGTTTGAATTTGAGGCGGCGTCGTCGTTTGGAAGGTTCTGCCAAAAATATCCTTTCTTCAATTTTGACCTAGCTGTAGGCTATCAGCGAAAGGTCATTGAACTGAGTCACGAAATTGGTTTTGATCGGTGGGAACACTATGGCGAACTTGGAACGCTGTTGATTATGACCGGCAAAACGGCGCAAGGAATTGAAAAGCTTAGAACAGCGTCAGTCAAGAAGGGTTCACCCCTGGTTCTGTCGGACGCGAAGACCATAAACTGGCTCCAACCGGCGATGGAATCCGCGGGAATCAACCCAGAAGACCTAGACAATCTCGTAGCGCCCTCAACCCATCCGTCGGCTCAAGCCCTCTAACCAATGGTGGTAGAAGCAAGAACGTGTTAGTACTTGGTCTTTGCGGAAACGCGAGCAGCGTAGCTTGCAACAAGTCATCGATTGCCCGACACTGCCGTGTTCAGCTTCGAAGGGGACCGCGAGAACTGCCTGTAGAAGCAGGCAGTGAATGGGAAGATACAAGTTCATGTAAGGCGATCGAAACAAGACGCCAACGTTGAGGGGTGTAGAAGTGCTTAAACGCGGAGTCTTTCTCCGAGGATCAATCCTTTCCACGGTCGCAATGGTCCTGACCATGGGAGTCGGGCTCTGCACTGCAGTGATCTTTACCCATGCCTTCGACCGGGCTGGTGACAATGCGTCGGCTGGCGTATTCGCTCTACTGATTCTCTTTGCCGAGTTTCTGACCCTGTTGAACAATTTTGGTCTGATTTCAACCCTGCCGAAGCTCGTGGCATCCTGCCCTATACAGGGCCAACGCGATACAGTCACCTGGTCAATACTCACATACCAGCTGCTGACGTCGGTTCTCCTCGTTCTTCCAATTTTTGCGTTTTGGATCTTCGTGGACAACCCCTCCCGGTTTTCCGTCAACGTAGCCTGGATCGATACATTCCCTTACATTTGGGGAATACTTCCTTTGGTGCTTCTGGGAAATCTACGCGAGAACATTCTAGCAACCTTGGCAGGGCTCGATCGCTACGGCCATCGGGCACTAGGCTTAATCGTGTCGGCAGCCGTGAATCTTGCCCTCGTCTTCGTGTTTGTAGGTGTGTTAAACGGCAATCTTTCTGCTCTCCTGTGGGCCACCATTATATCCAATCTCGTCTCTGTCCTTTGGCTTAGTATCGGAATTCCGAGTTTCCGGTTGAATTTGGTTCGGTGGAGAGAGTATCGCAGCGCAGTCAGGTTCAGTTTACCCCTCTATGCGAACAGCCTTCTCGGCTTCGCATTTCTCCGTGGTGACACTTTGTTTGTCGCGTGGATGCTGGGACCATTGTACGCCGCATATTACGAGCTCGTAGGGAAGCGATTCGCCATGTACTTGAGCCGCATCCTTGTCGCAGCACTTACGCCTTTCCTCCCGACAATGTCTGTCCTAGTTGGTCGAGGTGAGCTAACTGCAGCCTCTGAAATTTTTAGCGCAGTTAGCATCGTTTTCACGGCAGGCGGTTACGTGGCAATCCTTGCCATCGTTGGAGCACAGGTCTGGCTTGTGGGAATGCTTTTTCCCCCTGAATATTCCGCATCAGTTTCCGTGCTGGGACTAGTCCTTACCGCGGCCATCCTCAATGTCCAAGGCGGCATCGCAGGTCTTAGCCTGGTGGCGCTTGAGAAACCAAAGATAATTACCTTGGTGAACGTGTTCGCCGCTGCTGCCAGTTTCGCTGGGAACCTCCTGCTCATCCCGTGGCTGGGCATCGTGGGAGCCGGTATCGTTGCAGTCACCGTAAGTGCCCTCAGCAATTTCGTGCAGACGTGGTACGCTTCTCACTGCGGCCTTTCCTTGTCCTGGAAACGGTATTTCGCGGTGCACGCGCTCTTTGCGGCGTGTGTCGCGATTTCCATGTCGCTAGAATCAGGCATTATCACCTTGATGTTACCCTGCTTTTTCGTAATAATGTGCGTCTTCGCGCGGGTCGTTCGAATTGACGATTACCGCCGATTAGCGGACCGAATGGAAGTTAAAACCATCAAGTCGAGTGGTGTAAGGCAGATCGATGATGCGCCGTCTTCTTAGGACTTTAGTTCCACGCGAATACCGAAAGCTCGTCGCCGATGCACAGTTGGCTCCGTTTCGAATCGCGGCCTTGGAGCGCAGAATTGAATTCATCGCGGGACGAATCATACGCGAGGAGTACGGAGACCAAGCTCAGGAGCGCGCTTTCCATTCGATTATTAACAGGCATGAGTTCAGCGTCTACTCACAGAACGGCGAAGACGGTATCCTCTTGTTTCTGTTTTCCATTATCGGAACATCGTCCCGCCGTTTTATTGAGTTCGGTACGGGAGACGGTCGGGAATGTAACTCCGCGAATCTTCTCATGAATTTCGGCTGGCAGGGGGTGCTCCTTGAATGTGTTCCGGACTTCGTGGGCGCGTCTCGACAGTATTTCGACTACGTCCTGAGTGAGAGAGCCAGCGACGTCAACATTGTCCATGCTACGATTACCGCCGAGAATATCGACGCGGTCCTTAGAGAGGGCTGTCCCTACCAAGACGTTGACCTTATCTCGATCGACATTGACGGGAACGACTACTGGGTATGGAACGAACTTAGTATCTTTCGACCACGCGTTTTTGTCGTTGAATACGCGGCCGTAATGGGTGCCGAACGAGCCATCACAGTTGAATATGATCCGGTATTCTCACGATTTGAAAAACACTCAAGCGGGCTTTATGCTGGCGCTTCCCTGTCGGCGCTAGTGAAGCTGGGCAGAGAAAAAGGGTACAGCTTTGTCGGGTGTAACATGCATGGCGTGAACGCTTTTTTCGTGCGAAGTGACCTTATGAAGCCGCCCCTTGAGGCACTGACCGCGGAGCAGGGGTATTATTCGATGCTTTACCCCGGTCTCGCGTGCATTGCGCCAGATCGTTTTGCCGAGATCGCTCATTTGCCGTTTGTCGAGGTTTGACACGCCATAGTCCACGCCGGATTGGCCGTGAAACCGCATGTGCTGAACCCAAAATTGGACAGAATCAAAGATCGCTTCTGCGTGGAACAGACGTGGTTCAAAGCCCGAAACCACAGGGAGATAGAGGAACCTTGAAAGGTTGGACTTACTTTGCCTTCATTTACGTTGGTTTATGTTCACTGCTGTTGGCTGCCATCGGTTGCGGGGCAGATTCACGGGTGAGCGAAACTGCGGACGTTTCCCCTAGCGTGAGCAGGAGTGAATTGGCCGGCTCCCCATCTAGTAATTCAAGCGAAGTCTACGGGGCATACGGCGAGCGTGCCAAAGACGATGGTCGTCCGAATGTAGTCTGGATAGTACTAGACGCGGCGCGGGCGAAGAACATGAGCACTTTCGGTTATTCCAGGGAAACCACGCCGAATATCACTCGACTCGCAGCTAGGGGAGCAACATTTGAACGGTGTTACTCCCAAGCCAACGGAACTGCGCTCTCAGTGCCTTCTTACATGACGGGCAGATACTTCCCGGTATTGTGCTTGTCGTCGGGTACATGGCGAAGCTTGTACCGGACTCCGTCCCCTGAAGAGCAACTTTTCCCCGACATCGCACGTGAGAATGGCTACCTAGCAGTTGCATTCACCGCACATCCGTGGTTCAGTCCGGGGAGTCGCATTTTTAGCGCGTTTGACAACTGTAATTTTGTGCCATCAATCGCAGGTCGCGCATACGCGGAGTTTGAGGAAATTAACGCGGCCATATTTGAGTGGCTGGATGCCGTTCCTACTCAACCGTTTTTCTTGTACGTGCACACCATGGATACGCATCTGCCTCATTACATTAAAGAGGAGCACGATGCTTGGATCGACCGGGAATATGCCGCCAACCCAGACCCGACCGTTCCGTATTCTGACGCGCACAAAGCCATGATGCGGGGGCTGTATGACGGCAGTTTCCACTATGCAGACGCAGAAGTTGGCCGTCTTATGGACAAGCTCGAGAGCATGGGATTGCTTGACAGCACGATCTTTGTCATCAGTTCTGACCATGGCGAGTGCATTGGGGAAGATGGCTATACGATAGACCACCCAGGAATGGTCACGGTCGAGGAGCTATTTCACGTACCGCTCGTCATAGCTGGCCAGGATATTCCAGACAACGTGCGTGTGTCCGCACTTGCACAGAATGCAGATATCGTACCTACCCTTGTCGACGTGCTTAGATTAGAGACTAACGCTGAATTTGACGGCAAAAGTCTTATGCCCCTCTTTGGGCAGGAGCGCGCAGAGAGGGTCCATGATTATGTGGCCGCCTATTTTCCGGGAGGCGATGATGAGAGTCTAGAGTGGGTTATGCTTCACGGGAGTCAGTTTCGAACCGAATATCATCCGAATTCTGGAAATGGGATCCTTTGGAAGTTGCCGGATAGTCTTGGAGAACGTCAAGATCTAACTGGACAGTATCCCACGGAAATCGCGGAGCGGATTGCACTCGCGAAAAGCGAATTGCTTCCGCTCTGGAAACGCTACACAAGTCTTCCCCGAAGTTCGCCGCGTCCGTTTCCGCTGGAGATAAGTCCCGTATTTGCGGTTAGTGAGGCGGGCTTCACGGACAAGTTCGATATGTACGATAACAAATGGGCCTGCAATTATCTTAACCTGATATCCACCTCAATGCATGAGGACTGCCCGCCGATCACGTTTCAGTTCGACGTACCTAACGGGGAATACAAGGTTCAGATGGAGTTGCTGCCGAAGGACACGGGCTCCGCATTCTTGGTCCAAGCGGAGGACGATGCTGCTGCAAAACTGGTAATTTCGACAAGAAGTGATAAGATGCGCGACTTCCTAGATCTGGGCGTTTATCGGATTACCGACGAATCGTTCGACGTCACGCTGCAGGAGGGCAACGACGTGAATTCTGCTAGGATGTCCTCGTTTCGATTCATTCCAATTGTGGATGGTAAGGAAGTTGTGTCAGCCGAATCGCAGGACAAACTCAATGAACAGCTTGATTCGCTGGGGTACTTGTGATCAGCTTCGTTCTAGTGATTGGAGAAGCGCCCCATTATGTGCGTCAACGGAACCAATATGGACGAGCGCAATTTGGCACGTAAGGAGTAGTAAAATGTACACATACATACGTACAGGTTTTGTACTTACTTTGCTGTTTGTAGCGGTCGCAGCATGTGACCGAAGCCCGGAACAAAAGAATGAGGAATCTTTAACTCGGACGGTCCCGCCTCCGCCGCCGCCCGTACCGTCGACTTCCCAAACGCCAACGGGGGAGAATACAGGAGGAAACGCAGCCATCCCTGCAATTCAGCCCAGCGTAGTTCCTTCCAGCGTGGACGTGCCAATGGTAGAAACTAACCTGATTCCGAACGGTGACTTTGATAATTGGCCGGATGACCAACGGGTTCCAATCGGTTGGTCGCATGGCTTCGGATACTCCCTTGACACTATCCCTTCCGTAATTAATCAGTACCGGGGGCCCACCTACGACAACTGGAAAGCCGTAGAACAAACATGGGATGAGACAGATGCAACCGATTCGGCGTTTCGCCTCTTCGGAGTAACAGTGGAAACCCTAGAGCCAGATTCGGACTATCTGTTCACTTTTAAGGCTGTCAATCCAGAAGGGGCGCCTGTACATGTCGGTCTTTGGGGAGTGTCGGACGTCGAGGCACAAGAAGTTACGCAGGACGAACTCCCCCGCATCGCGCTTCGACAATCTGACGATTTTGAAGATTATTTTGTACAGTTCCACGTTAGTGATGTCGAAGCTCTCAGGATCGCATCATATTGTGGAAAAGCGGAATTCCCGGTGAGTGTGGTATGGGATAAGTGGGAATTGGAGGAAGTACAGGAATCGGGAGTAAACCTTTTCCAGAATGGGCATTTCGGCAATTGGCCAAACGGGCAACGGCTTCCCGTCGGCTGGACGCACGCAGTAGGTTATGCTAAAGGTTCAGCACCATCCACCATCGAGAGATTCAGCGGTAATGCACCGAGACCTGGGCAGCTGGTTCTCCAATCGTGGGAGAAGTCTGATGCGAGCGACTCCGTTTTCCGGCAATTTGGTCAGACTGTAACGAACGGCATCAAGCCCCGGACGCTCTACCGGGTTACTCTGCGAGCACTTAATCTTGGCGCTTCACCCGTTTCGATTGCCCCGTGGGACGTGTCCGCAGGTGAGAATGCACCCGTGAAGAAGCTTGCTCAACCGTTTATAACCGTACAATCATCTTCGGGAATGGGGTTCGTCGACTACTCTGCTGTGTTCAATTCTGCCAATGCAACCTCCGTCCGAATCGTGACGCTGAGTCCAAATGCAGGGGCGAAGGTTATTTGGGCAAGTTTTGAACTTAGGGAGGTTGGACCGGCCGATTGACGTTACACGGAAGGAATGTTCGGCAAGAAGCGTCTAATTTGGGACCTAGACGCATGCAGGAACATAGCCATGAGATGTAGCCTGTCACGACTCATCGCAACGAAAATCGATTGTTTCATGCGTACTTGTCGTCGAAAGAATATGGTGTGATTTGTATCCGAGGTCCGATAGGCTCAATATAGCAATCGACGCTCGTGCCGCGAATGTCGAGCAGCGTGTCGGTATCGGTGTAACATGCCTGGAACTGATGCGGGCTTTGCTTCGTCAGTCTGTTCCGTTGCACCTGCACGTATATCTTGATCGATGTCCTGTCGCGGATCTTCCAGTCCAGGGTGCACGAAGGACTTTGCACGTACTTCCGTTTGCACGTGGCTGGACTCAGCGCAGACTCGGACCCGCGCTTAGGGCAGATAGACCAGATATCTTCCTCGCGCCGGGTCTTCAGGTACCGGTCTGGGCTGGATGTCCTGTCGTCGCCTCGGCACTAGACCTCGCATATCGAACTTTTCCTAGATACTTTCCGCTACGATTTCGCATTTCAGCGCGGGCACAAGCAGCTATCGCCTTCCGGAGGGCAAGCCACTTTATCGCAATTAGTCAATCCACGAAAAGTGACGTATGCAGGATCTATAATGTGTCGCCTACCAAAGTTTCGGTATGCCCACTTGGCGTGTCGGACCATTTTAAACCGATAGAGGATCCAGGCGCAATCGGTATTGTCCGGGCAAGGTATCGACTCCCTGAGCGATACATTCTATACGTCGGTGCGATTCAGCCGCGCAAGAATTTGCCAAGGCTAATCGATGCATTCGGTGATCTGTGTGCGATGTACCCGCATATGCCTCACGAACTCGTAATAGCCGGTAAGATCGGATGGTTTGAACAAAGCAGCCTTAGAGCCGTCAGTGATTCGAATGTTCGCAGTCGCATTTCCATGGTTGGCTACGTAGACGAAGCGGACATGCCGGCGCTGTTGTCCGCTGCAGATGCACTTGCCCTGGTTTCCCTTTGGGAAGGCTTTGGTCTACCTGCTTTGGAGGCTATGGCCTGTGGCACTCCCGTTCTAGCTTCGAACTGCTCATCCTTGCCTGAGGTGGTTGGAGACGCGGGAGTACTCGTGGACCCCTATGACACCAACGATATTCGGTCGGGTATGGGGGCCTTGCTCCTTGACGAGAATCGGCGTTCTCAATTGTCGAAAGCTGCGCGCCAACGGGCTGCAGCGTATACCTGGGATGCTGCAGCTTCAATCTTGTACGCCGTGCTAAAAGATGTCGCTAAGGATTGGAAGAATACCAAACGGATTAATAAGGCATGAGAATTCAATCTGCAATCCGAAAACTTCTGATTTGTCCAGCGTGTGGCTCGCCCTTGGCCGATGGCGAAGGCATTCTGCGCTGTGAATCGGGAAACTGTGGAGAGGTTTATCCTATTGTTGACGGCATTCCCATCCTCATTAACGAAAAAAACAGCATTTTTCGGTTGAGTGACTATCGTGAAGGACAGAACACTTTTTATAACTTAAATAGTCAAGGGGAGGGGGGTAAGAAGAGACTAGCTTCGCTAATACCGGATTTCGCCCTAAACTTTGTCTCGCCAAAGAACTATTCCGCCTTGGCAGAAAGGCTGCGGGAGAGAGTGGAACGACCCAAGATTCTCGTCATCGGCGGCAGCGTTTTCAATTGGGGCATGGAGCCTCTACTTAGTTCGTCGTTCGAACTGATTGAATCGGATGTGTCGTTCGGTAGTAGAACCAGTTTGATTTTAGACGCACACGATATTCCCTTCGAGAGCAACACTATCGACGTGGTAATCGTACAGGCCGTACTCGAACATGTACTCGACCCAGTGCGTTGTGTGGACGAAATCCATCGGGTACTTCGTAATGACGGGTTGGTCTACGCGGAAACGCCATTCATGCAGCAAGTGCATGCTGGCCCTTACGACTTTACACGGTTCTCGCACGTCGGCCACCGCCGTCTATTTCGCCATTTCTCGGAGTTGGACAGTGGACCGGTAGTAGGACCGGCAGTCGCGCTTGCCTCGGCATGGTGCCACTTCCTTGTGGCCATGTCAGACGATCCATTGATTCGCAAGTTTCTGTTGGCTTTTGGGCAGTGCTCAAGCTTCTGGATCAAATGGATTGACTACTATCTCATGAAGAAGAAGGGCTCGTTCGATGCTGGGTTCGGTTACTATTTTCTTGGTCAGTACAGTGACACGCCGTTGTCGGACATCGAGATCCTGGAAACGTACAAAGGTGGAATCAGTTTGTTGAAACCACGATAATGTTCGGTGCGATCGAAAAGAGAATTAATTCTGTATTAAGGGCCAATCTGTACCCTTCCGACCGACTTGCTCTTTGTCAGCAGATAACCCTCTTGGCACTTGCTATACTAATGTTGATTGTAGCAGGTTGGAAAATCGCGCTTACAATCGGCCTCGTTATCCTGCTACTGATCCTGCTGATGATCGGCAATTCAACTGTTGTCGCATCAGTATTTGCACTTTATTTACTCTTCAGTCACCAGTACTACTCGCCATTTATTATTGCTTTGGGTGGTGTCGAGTGTCATCCCCGAGAACTTATCTTGATGCTTTTTATTGTGCATGGTCTTTGGCGATTCCCAATCGACACACCAGTCCTGCGAGCATCCGTGCTACATGTAGGTATAGCCCTGCTCATGACGTTCTTCTTATGTGCCGCTCTGGTAGGGGAGTTCCGCGGTGGCGATTTGAAGGCAATGGTTGCAGAGCTGCGAAGTCCAATGTTTCTTGCTGCGTATCCTTTTATGCTAGTGTGCCTTAACACAGTGCGATCTGTGACGCAAACTTTGAGGCTTATCGGTGTTTTTGCTGTGTTGGTCGCGGTAGCGTCAATATCATTTTTTCTTTACGCGACAATCAGCGGGAATACTATTCAACTAAATCAAACACCGCTGGGCGAAATAATGCGTTATCCATTCGGGGATAGAATCGTTCAAATGGTACGTCCGAATGGACACGCGATCTTCGAAATGGCGATTACAATTTGCATGAGTGTCATCATTTCCAGAAATGTTCGTCTTCGTACGCGTTTTCTTGCATCGGGCCTGCTTATCATCTTTGTCGCTGCCCTAATTATTACATTTATGCGCACTGCTTACGTGGCGACACTGGTATCTCTTGCGCTTCTGATTCTATTGGCCCTTCCGGCAAAGCTTAGGGGTCTTCTGGTCTTACTATTGAGTGTCATAGTTTTAGTGCTGATCCTTCATGCCTTCAGCGCGAGGATATATCCGGAAGTAGATATGACCACCAATTTTGGCACCTCGATTCGTGGTAGGTTTGTGGAGATCGAAGGAGCATTGAGAGAGTTCAGGCAGTATCCTCTTTTCGGAAGTGGCTTGGGCGGTTCGTATGAAACGTTGAGCCTTGCGCAGCCTGGAGAGCAGCTAGCCGCCATTACAGTAAAGCGTTCGGCCACGCATAACGCTTGGGTGTATTTCATGTACAAGGGTGGGGCAATAGGCTTGGGTTCAGTACTCCTAGCTTACGGAGTAATGATCGCCGGTATGTGTTCGATATGGTCAGGAATGCGGGTGGGTTGCGAGTCTGCATTGTTGAGAGGCATGTTGGCCGCCTTCATTGGTCAACTTGTGGCCAGTTTGGCGATGCCTCGTTTGCTGTATGCCCAAGGATATGTGTTGGTCGCGTTGGTCATGACGGTGTTCTACGTATTCTCCCTTGCCGAAAATGCATCCGCGTGTCCTACTGGAAGGATTGCGGAGGCAAGAACGTGAAGATTTCGTCGTGTAGTAATCAGAGGATAGAAGTTTTCACGCCTTCGGCGCTACAAACATGAGAATCGTGTTCTTTGGTAATGCGCCGGAAACGTTCGCCGGAGTTCGATATCGCATCTTGAAGTTTGCGGATATGCTGCGAGCAGACGGTTATGTCTGCGTTGTGTGCCTTCCAAGTAGTCCAAGTCTTTACCAGCGATGGTGGGACAAAGGATCCAAAGTTACTAAGCTCTTGTATCTGCTCTGGTCTACCACTCGTCGGTTCATGCAATTAAGATTCGTGATGGGAGCGGATGTGGTCATTTTTCGGGGGCCGGTTATGATCAACGGTTATGGCCCGCCAATCATTGAGCGGCTGGCTCGGTTACTGAATCCTCGCCTTGTATTCGACATTGATGATGCGATTTGGGAAGACCCAGACGGCGTCAATAGTTTTTTCTTGCGGTTCGTGGACCACAACTGGACCTGGAAGATGTGCAGCCTTTGTCGACACGCGGTGGTTGGGAACCGTTATTTGTACGGCCATGTAGCTGCCACAGGGATCGCTGTGACGATTATACCGACTTGTATAGACGAGACTGCTCACCAGCAGAAGGAGTATCTGGCTCGGCGGGCAGGGCCAGTTGTTTTGGGATGGGCCGGACTTCATACTAATCTTGTTCATCTCGACTCCATTGCTGACGTCTTGCGCCAATTGGCCCGGAAACATGACATTCTCCTTTCGGTCGCCAGTGGTCGTCCGTACGAATTGGACGGAGTACCAATTGTAAACCACCGGTGGGTCCTATCCAGTGCCATCGAATACCATCGTGATGCAGACATAGGACTGATGCCGCTAAGGAGGACGCCGTGCTCGGTAGGGAAATGCGCATTCAAGGCGTTGCAGTACATGGGCGTAGGAACGCCGTGCGTGATTTCGTCCGTTGGAATGAACTCTGAGGTCGTTTCCGATGGCGTTAACGGCTTTCTTGCTGATACTGCCGAAGAATGGTACGCCAAACTCGAACGGCTGATCGTTGACCCGGCATTGCGAGAAAAGATGGGCAGGTCGGCACGAGATACAGTTATGGAGCGGTACACGCATGCCGTCAATTACCCAAAGTTATTGAACGTGATCCACATGGTTGCAAGGGCGGACTATGAGCGGAGTACCTGAGGACGTCGCTCTTTCTGAGGGTTGGTTTCGCGAGTTAACGGAGTACATAGACTCCCATGGGCTCTGCGGTTTTGACCCATTCGATATTAAGCAGCACCCGCTAATCCGAATTGCGCAGCCATTCAAATGGCCGCGTCGAGGAACGACCGCTTTGTGCGACATCCTCCCCGTAACATCTCGTCGATTGTTAGGGGTCAAGAAGACGGAGAATCCTAAAGCTCATGCCTTAGTAGCGGTTGGAAGTCTGCGCACATACGAGCGGACAAAGGCCCCTGCAGATTTGGCGCGCGCAAGGCAACATCTCGCATGGCTCCTTGCGTATTCCACCCATGGCCACATCGGACTAAGTTGGGGGTATCCATTTGACGTATTCGGGAAGGGTGTGGATACCAGAAAGGGAACTCCAGTGGGCGTTGTGACCTCGATCGCCGGCGAAGCGTTCTACCTGGCTTACCGCACGGCAGGGGGATCCGACTATGCCCGTGCGGTATGTGAAATTGGTGACTTCTTCCTTCACGAAATACCTCGAATTAAATGCTCTGGAGGCATGTACTGTTTTGGGTACACCCCAGTTGACCAGCGCCGGGTGCACAATGCAAACCTTCACGTTGTAGAGCATCTTTATCGAGCATACGTTATTAGTGGAGAAACCCGATACCTTGAAGCTGCTACACCCGCGCTCGAATTCACCCTGAGTCGACGACGTGCGGACGGTTCGTGGCCGTATGGCGAACAGACGGGCGATGAGCCTTTTGAAGCAGACCTCATGGGGATCGTGGACCATCATCACACTGGGTTTGTCCTGAGATCGCTTGTTGCGATAGACAACCAGGTGCCCGATCCACGGCTCCAGGAAGCAATATCAAGCGGATTCGTCTTCTACCGTGAAGAGCTGTTCACCCCCGAAGGAATGCCGATAAACGACTTCGGCCGCTATCCTGTGGATATCCACTCATGTGCTGAGGGCATCCTGTCTCCCAGCGTTTTGGCCAGTAGAATGGAGGATGGGCTGTCCGTCGCATCGCGCTGTTTACTATGGTCTTTTACGAACATGCGAAATCCAAGAAATGGATTGCCATATTACCGGCTATACCCTTGGTTTACTTGCCGGTTACTCTGTACGCGATGGGGGCTTGCCTGGATGTACCGGGCTCTAGCCGAGTACTTGTGCGCAGCATCACAATCAATGCAGTTTGTCCGACAGAATTCGATTGGCTAATCGGGTCGCGATAACATCACAACCTTGCGGAGTAAGGTGTTTGTTGAACCGGAAATAGAGAGCGAGCGGATCTCCGCTTTCAGCCAAGGCAGACGCGACGTCCACGTGGGGAATCGCCAATTCTTCGAAAATGCCTTCCATGATTCGAAGTGTCTTTCCTCGCTCATAGATGGTGCTGGTTCCTGCTGGCTCACAATAGAGTTCCCAATATGGATCGTATAGCATATGCATACCTGGTATAGTGTACGCCAAGAGAGGTATATCGCGGCGACGGCACGCTTCAGATATCGCTCGGATGTCTTCACGAAAGAGTCTCCAGCCGCGATCAATCTCGGGGTAGTAATCGACCAGTTCCGTCTCGATCTCGGGGTTGCGTGGTTCAGGTGGGGGTATGACGTTGCCCGGCATACGCGGCACGAAGCGAAGCTTCTCCATGAGATCTGCCAGCAGATTCTCCTGGCTTGTCGCGCGCACCAAATATTGGTAAAGTCGGGAATGGGTACGCAACCATCGTTGTAGACGCACGTGAAATCGGGTTTGCGACCGTAAGGCTCGCTCTCGATCCACGACTCCAGGGTAATAGGAGCGGAATACTGCTCCGACCTGGGCCAGAGAGTCATAGACGTCGTTGTTCGTGAATGTTTGCAGGATTATCAGGTCGGGATCGAGTGCAAAGCCTGAGCGGTGCAATAGAATTCGAGCTTGCCATGGTCCGTAACCTTCGACCCCCCCATTGATCACGGAGACTTTGCGTCCAAATAAGAATAGCTGCAGCTTTCTTTCTAGGGCGTTGGGAATCGTTTCGTCATTCTCGACCCCATAACCGAATGTGAAGGAGTCGCCTAGCATTAGGACGCGGAATTCTCCCTCAACCTTCGGTCCAATTTCTGAGTCCCTGAATCCTTGCGAAGACACGGAAACCACGAAGGATTGCTTTTGATCAGGCGCGTCGTAGGTGGTACCGTAGCGTTCGAGCGGAATCGTAGCCACTGCGTTCGGTGTATTTCTGAAACCGAGTTCGGCGTCTCCCATGCGGTAGTCAGAGTGAGCGGGAGCGAGCGGGGGAAGGAGAAGGCGGATAGCTATTTCGCACGACCCAATCGCGATGGTAGTCGAAGTTGCGAGCAGAAGCGAATTTAGTGCGATATTTCGGAACGCAGTTGCCATGCTGAATTGCGGCCACCAACCCGCAAGAGCTAGGCAGATCGCAATCCAACAGGTCACCTTAGCGACTGGAGCGTCCCTTAAGGCTAAACCAGACATTGCCAGGAAGAATGCCGCCGCGTACAGGCGGGTCGCCTCCCCTACCGTGGGCTTCTGTGCTTCATCATCCATCAACCAAATGAAGCCTTTAGAATGCCGCCCAATTGCGACCAGAGCAGCTATGATAAGCACGCCAATGGAATAAACCGCTGCGTCTGGGAAAGGCCGATGGAGCCAGTCAAGTGCGCCGATCACGGAAGCCCAACCGGCAAGCCAATACAACGTCTTGCGGAAGATGGAAGTTCCTACTATGATATTGACCGTGAGAAAGCCGATATGGTGTCCTTGACTAGAGAGAGCCCCGACGAGGATCAAAAGAAGCGCGACGCGGATAATGCGTTTGCGCATCGCAAAACGATTAGATGGATTTCGCTGGTAGAGTCGCATGTCGTTGTGGGTGCGGTCTTCCGGAAAAATTGGGTTAAACACGGTTGCCCGCAATTATAGCGAGTTAAGGGGCGAACCGCACAACCATAGAGGAAGAACTTACATCTATCGGGCCCAAAACCAAAGGTGGTTCGAGAGCGCATTTCGGCAGCGTCGCTATGGTATCGATTCTCTGAGTTCGGAGTTTCATGGTAATTGATGAAGATTTGTGTTCTCAGCGTTCTCCATCCCCCTTTCGACAAGCGGGTGTTTCAAAAGGTTGCAACCAGTTTGGCGAGAGCAGGTTACGAAGTAACCTTGATCGTCCCTTCTGAGTCGCCGATAGCGGTGACGCAAGGAATTACCTTTAGAACGATATCGCCTGCGAAAAGCATGCTGGAAAGGCTACTCTCTGTGGCGAAACTGACGTGGCTCGGTATGCGGGAGCGCGCGATTGTCTATGTTGCCGTTGAGCCTGAGTCTTGGGTGTCGGGATTGCTGATTAAGGGCATGTCTGGCAGCAAAGTAGTCTTTGATGTCCACGAGCACGTACCGACGGAATTCGCGAAGTTTTTTCCTGGCGTATCACGGCGGGGAGTGGCGTGGATGACCGCGCAGTTCATGAGGATCTTCGCTCGTTTTACTGACCACATCATTCTTACACGCGCGAGTTTTGATGACCCGTTCAAGGGGCTCAAGACACCACGTTCTGTCGTAATAAACACGAACCACCTTCAAGCTAAGCAGGAGGAAATTCCTAACTCACTTGTGGAGCGATACGGTAATCGCCCGACAATAATCCATCAGGGTCTTTTTGGTGACGTACGAGGGTCGTGGGAACTATTGGAGGCGACGAAGATTGTCGCGCGGGCACACCCTGATCTGAAGGTTATCTTATTGGGCAGATATGAGTATGGCGATGTGGAGGAGTATAAGCGGGCCGTCGAAGAATGCGGTTTGAGTCATGTATTTGACTTTATTTCCTGGGTGCCGTTCGAAGATGTCCCCGCATACATCGCGGTATCCAGAGTGGGATTGATCTTGTTTCAACCTGGTTCCCTGAACCACCTGCTCGCAATGCCCCATAAACTTTTTGATTACATGCGAGAGGCTAAGCCCACCATTGCGCCAAGTTTTGCGTTGGAAGTGCAATCTATCGTGAATGAAACGAACTGTGGAATTCTCGTCGATGTTACAAATCCTGAAGCGATTGCCGATGCGATCATGCGGCTGCTACGAGATACGGAAGAGGCCGCACGATTGGGCGAGAATGGTCGCCGCGCAGTAGAACTAAAATACAACTGGCAAAGTGATGAACGTCGTCTTTTGGCAGTATTCGAGGAATTTAAAAAGGTCTAATTATGTGCGGGATTGTGGGGCAAATTGGAAGCGGTGGCGGCTGTCTGGCGCATGCGATGTGCGATGCACTTGCACACCGCGGCCCAGATGACGAGGGGTTCTATCGTACGCAAGGGGCGATTCTAGGTCATAGGCGTCTAAGCATCATCGACTTGTCTGGCGGGCATCAACCGATTAGTAATGAAGACGAGTCCGTTTGGGTGGTGTTTAACGGTGAAATTTACAATTTTGAGGAAATTAGGGCGAACCTCGAGAAGAAAGGACATACATTTCGAACTGCTAGCGACACAGAGGTCATTGTTCACGCCTACGAGGAATACGGTGAAGCCTGTCCGCAACTGTTTTGCGGGATGTTTGCTTTTGCTGTTTGGGATGAGCGGAATCAGACCCTCTTTGCCGCGAGGGACCACATTGGCGTCAAGCCCCTGTACTATTCGACGTTTAGATCTAATTTCCTGTTCGCATCCGAAATCAAGGCTATACTGGCAGCCGGAGTTCCGCGCGAGATTGATTATGAATCGCTCGACGATTATCTGACGTATCTATACACCGTGCCGCCGCGGACCATTTACCGGTCGATACGTCAGCTGCCGCCAGCCCATTTCATGACGTGGCATAATGGACAATTACGTGTGCAGCGGTACTGGAAACTCGACTATTCTCCAGAGAGCCATTCCGAGCGCTATTGGGTGGAAGAAGTACAATCCTGCCTCTCCAATGTGATTCGCGGCAATTTGGTCGCCGACGTTCCCTTGGGATCATTCCTAAGCGGGGGGATGGATTCCAGCACGATTGTGGCGACAATGCGGCAGGTCAGTCGCGAACCGATTCAGACGTTTACAATCGGATTCGGCAAAGACGGTAATCTGTACGACGAAGTCAGCCAAGCTCGCACCCTTGCGTCACACTTTGGTACTCACCATCACGAGCTGCGTGCGGAACGCGAGATAAAGGACGTTATTCCGAGTGTCGTTAGTCATTTCGATGAACCCTTCGGAAACCCGACCGCGATTCTCGTTTATATTCTTTCAGATCTAATCAGGAGACACGTAAAGGTAGTCTTAGCGGGAGACGGTGGCGACGAAGTGTTTGGTGGATATACGCGATATCTTGGAGCATCATGGTCGGAGCGCTACCGGTTCATTCCTGCTTCGGTCCGACGTTCACTGATTAACCCTATGGTTCAGATGCTGCCCGAGAGTACACGTGGACATCACATGCTACGTCGTATACGCGAATTCTCCTCTGGCACCTTGCTTTCCTCCGAGGAAATGTACACCTCCTGGATTACCTATTTCAGCGCCACAGAACGGAGATCTCTGTATACTGAGGACCTAACGAGGTGTATCGGCGCTCATGATTCGCAGGGCTATGTGCGCGATCTTTTTCGAGAGTGTGATGCGACGGATTTTGTTTCTAAAGCCATGTACGTAGACATGTTATCCTTTCTGCCGAACAATGTCCTTCAATACAGTGACCGGATGAGCATGGCGCACGGACTAGAGATTCGCGTGCCATTTACCGATCCGCGACTAGTGGAACTCATGTCGCGAGTTCCCAGTTCCCTGAAGGTGACCGGTAAACAGTCGAAATACCTAATGCGAAAAGCGATGCAGGGCGTGCTTCCACAAGACGTCTTGCGACGGAAGAAGTTGGGGTTCAATCCTCCAATGGGAGTCTGGTTGACGACATTTCTGGCCGACCACGTCGAAGAACTGCTTTCCAAAGAAACTCTCGAATCCAGAGGCTATTTCCGTCCGGACGCGGTACACTCGTTACTCGAACGACATCGCAGCGGCAGGCGGGATTTCACGTGGCATATTTGGTCATTGATTATTTTTGAGATCTGGCACCGCATGTATATTGACTGAAATCTGCGCAATTGCACTGCAGCTAGATCCAACTCGGATGCCGCGCGCAGTTCGAGGGATACGCTTTGAATTCTTACTCGCAGTCGGTTTCACAAGACCCAGTTGGCATCTCCGCCCGAGTGGCGGAGGCGTTCACGACAGGTTGCTTTTGGAGCAGTAAAGGCGCCGCGCCACTGTTGATACACGTAAGCGACCCACAAATAGGGCCACACATGGGGATTTCCTGCATGGAGTTCTCGAACCAACCGTTGTAAGTAGCGTCCGTCGAGTACGCCGTCTTGACTCGTCGCCGCATCACTTACAGCTTCGTCGAGACTTTCCTTCAGAGCGCCTTTGAACCAGTCCTCGATGGGGACCGCAAATCCCTGCTTCTTTCGCCAAACGAATTCTTTGGACATGTACCGCTCCAGTAACCGGCGCGGTGCCAGCTTGATATGCAGCAGCCCCATCTTCTGTTCGTCGGGCAGCGATAACCCAAAATTCACAATACGGTCGTCCAGCCATATGTAGCGGCCTTCGATGCCGGCGGACATCGTCAGCTTGTCGCCCTTAAGAAGAAGGCTGTGAGGACAGAAGGCGTAAAGGTCATGATACTGGCGTATCCCTAAAGCGGAAAGCCCCAAATCCCGGCCTTCCTGGAAGAGTTGCTCAAAGTTGGCTGCGGAATCGTAGTCATCGTTGGATAGGAGAAAATCTTGAGTAAGCATGCGGTGCTTGACGGTCTCGGGTACATTTGAAAACCACGTCATGTATCGTCGTGCATCGGGGAGTGAACAGAACCCCGAAAACTTCTCAGCCCGACGGCCGAAATTTCGGAAGGGCCCGGGCAAGTGCTGCAAACCACGGTACGCCGGCATGAGGAGCATTGAACGCACCGGCGCGGGTATTCGGTTGTACATGCCGGCATACTGGTCCCAATAGAATCGCGTGTAGCCTCCGAATGCCTCATCGCCTCCATCTCCACAGTGCACAACGGTCACTTCCTTGCTGGCCTCACGACAAAGCATCAAGAGAGCAATAGTAGGCGCATCAGCCAGCGGTTCCTCTAAACTCCATAGCACTTCAGGAAGCAAGCTGATGTGATTCGGTGTGCACTCAAGTACGCGATGTTCCGTCCTATAAGCATCGGCGACTTCCTTAGCGTAACGCGACTCGTCAAACCCCCGGTGACCCGAGAATGAAATAGTAAACGTCTTCAAAGGCTGATCGACAAGCTGACTCATCAAGATAGTTGTCAGGCTGGAATCCACGCCGCCACTCAAGAACGTCCCTTGGGGTACTTCACTCATCATGTGGTCTGCCACTACTTCACGGAGTAAGGCATCAAGCGCTTCTAGGTTTTGCTCGGGCGTTCTTCGCTGGACTTCGGTATCGATTTCTGGCCACCAATATCGTTGAGTCCTAACTTGCCCTTCGCAAATACTCAACCAATGAGATGGTAGAAGCCGCCGAATGTCGCCGAACATCGTGCGCTCACCGAACACGAATGATGTGAAGTAATCAAACACGCCGTGTGTATCGAGAAGGTCTTCGCACTCATCGTCCAGAAGCAATGGCTTTACCTCAGATGCGAAAGAGAAACTCTGTCGACCTAGGCGATAGTAGAGAGGCTTGATACCGAACCGGTCGCGCGCGCAGAATAGTGTCTTTCGGTTTGAATCCCAGATAGCGAAGGCAAACATGCCCCGCAAACGTGTGACACATTCAAAACCAAACTCCTCGAACGCATGCACAATCGTCTCTGTGTCGCAGCGGGTCCGAAATCGGTGGCCTTTTTCTTCAAGTTCCTTCCGCAACTCGGAATGATTGTAGATCTCGCCGTTGAAGACTATCCAAATAGTGTCGTCTTCATTTGATAAAGGCTGACGACCGCCCGCTATGTCAATTATGCTGAGGCGCCGGTGCCCCAAGCCTAAAGGCCCGTCAAAGTACAAACCCTCGTCGTTTGGTCCCCGGTGAGCGAGAAGCTGGCACATGCCGTTCAATAGTCTTTGTTCTACGGGCTTTTCGCGATCAAAATTGAGCTTTCCACAAATACCACACACGATAATCTGCACCTATTCTTGTTTGCTAAGGTCTGCCAGTGACGTCCCGTACAAGGAGTCTCTCCACAAACACCTTAAGGTCCGGATGCATGGAGTAATACTGCATACCCCTCTCAATTGGATTCGGAATCGGATCGAACTGCCGAGATCCAATCAGTGAAATGGCCTCGAAGAACCCATCGTTGACGCTGTTCTCGACCCACGAGCGCAAATCCTTCAGAGAAGTTGCGCCGATCTTGTCCACCTCTTTCGCACGGACGCAGATTATCTCACCCGTGTCCACTCCCTCATCGACATAGTGAATCGTGCAACCAATTGGAAAACCAAAGAGGATGGAAAACTCGATACTCGAGCGGCCGCGGATATACGGTAACACAGCGAGGTGTCCATTGAGGAGCCCCTTTTCAAAGGAATCAATTATGTTGCGACGTACAATAAAGTCGACCCGTTGACATCCCAGATCAAATCTGCCTTCCTGGAGGAGTCTCGAAACGCTCGAATCGTTTGGAGGATTCCGTACCGTTATGTACGGGGCACGACACCCACGTAGACGGAGGAACGGGGTTGTTATCCACCTATTCTCTTTGATTAGTCGTTTCCAAGACACCGACGTGCTCGCGAACAAGTAGCATTGCACAATGTGCCCATCGTCAATGAGTCGGTCATGAAGTGGTGTGAATGCCGACGGTGTGCCCAGTAAGCCAATCCGCATGGGAGAAATGTCGTCAGTGCGACGGCAGGAACAACCGTTTGTTGCGACAGCACGCATATGTCTTACGACGTCGTTTATTGTAGCGGAGGGGAACGTGTGATGACCGCGGTCGTCTAACGCGCTCCGAAAGGCGAACGAATTCAGTGCATCGAGTCGGGGCGTATGCCCTTTCCGGAAAAACAAATACTCATTGAAATACCGTACGTCATCTGAAATCAAATACCCGGCGGTAAGGAAACGAAGGATGTTCGCGCGACGAGAGGTGGTTAGAAACTGAGTGCGGCAAGAATGAAGACGGCGGAGGAGAGGGTCAAAATCTCTCCAGTTCTGGTGGAGTGCCACCTGTACGCGCTTATGGTTTAAGTCATCTACGGCCCCCAGTTCGTCCACGGTTTGTAGAACCAATGGATTCGCTCCTTGGCGCAACGTGCGAATCTCTGACGCCATTCGATTCAATTCAGCGCTTGAACGGGCCTCGTTGCTAAACCAAGTCATGCTGAGTCATCTTGATTTGTGAGTTCATTGAAGACCAACGTCCTGGCCACCTATTCGCTGCAAAAGCGTCTTCGCCCACGCTGCATTTTCGCCGCCGCCGTCGACGAGGTATCGTTCGAGGTATGACCTCGCTTCGTCATGTTTACCCAAGTCGTAAAGTACGGTTCCTGCGTAATAGGCATTAAGCCCGCCATGTACAATCTGCTCCCCCACCCGAAAAGCGTCTAATGCCCGCTCTTGAAAACCAAGACCGAGTAAAGACCGTCCTTGCAGTAGCTTCGCATGCGCCTGCAGGCTCCTGTCGCCGGATTCCAAGGCTTTTTGGTACCAGATTTCACTGTAAACGTTCGCGTCCGATAAACGGCGCAACTGAAAGAGGGCTTCGCAAAGCGGCGGGAACAGCCAGACCGTGTAGTCGCCAGCGTGGAGAGCGGTTGTCAAGATCGGTAAAGCCTTTTCGGGTCCGTCCTGCCACAACACAAGATTGCCGAGACGGGAGAGTGCTTCGGTTCGGTTCTGCGGGTGGTCGAATTCGGAATCTAGTGCTTCCATGTACAGATACCTGGCACTATAGATGTCACCGGCACGTTCAAGGCGGAGACCCTCGTTTAAGAGAAATTCGCCAAGCTTCCTATCCAACTTCTGAGTTACACCCGGGCCGACCCTCGCCCACAGAAAGATGCACACTAATGCGAGCACCCAGAGTGCAATACCCGTTCCAAGAGCGTACCGGGGAGCGTCATGTAGGATGAGAACTTCTTGATGATTGACCATTGTAGATTGCCTTTGGTCAATGGGTGACGGCGTAACCGTGTCAATCATGGGACCTCGTAGTCTTCCTGTCAGCTTCAAATTGTTTTTTGAGTTTCTCTAAATCGGATCGGAGCTCTTCCAACTGTTGCGCTGGCATGGTCGGGTCGAGCGCCAATCTCCTTAATTCCACGTTTGCTTCGGAGAACTTCCCAAGACGCGCAAGCAATTGCAAGTTTGCAACCGATAGCTCCCGATCGAACGGAAATTGCCGTCGTGCTTCCTTGGCAGCCGACATCGCTTCTGAGATACGTTCCAGATCGATTAATACGTCAATCCTTTGAAGATACGCACGAGCTAAGGACTGTGAAGGAAGTGCTGGTATTGCTTCGGAGTACATGGTTTCAGCCTTATTCAAGTCGCCCAAAAGCTGCGCGACGACCCCCAGGTTCATAAGCATTAATGCCCTTCGGTGATTGGCCGGTTCATTGAGTAACTCGCGGTGCAACGGCTCGACTAACCACTGAAACTCGAGCGCAAGCTGATCCTGTGAGACAAGCTCAGCCCTCTTTACGCATAAATCGGCCACTCTTGATACGATACGGCCAGGGTCCCGCTGATCAGCGGCCTGCAATGTTCCGGCAAAGGCTAATACCGGCGCAGGCAACGATTTCGTGTGCTCTGGTATTTCTGACTTCGTCTGTTCTAAGAAGGCCGTGACAGCTTGGAGTCGATCCTCTGCTGGATACATCAGGCCAAAGGTACCCCAAGCATCGAGGCGTTTTGGTGAACGTTCTAAGGCTTCCCTAACCGGTCGCAGCGCGCTGTCGACGTCGTGATCTCCTTCGAAATGAAGGCGTGCCAGCATCAGCAGCCGATCGACAATCTCCTGCTCCGCGTCGTCTTCTTCTTGCAGTGACTGAATCGCTTTGCGCGTGCAGGCAGCAAAGGTGGAACTAGAGCCAAATTTGATTGTGAATTGGTAGAAGTCTTCCCAAGAAGCTTTGTCATAGGGATTTACTTCGACCGACGCAACGAGAGAACGCCTAGCATCGGCGGTATTACCCAATGCCGCGTCCACACGCGCCATTAGTCGGTGAAGGCGGGCCCGGTCCAGAGAATCGTGGCAGAAGCGCAATCCAGTACGGTAATACTCCAATGCAGACCGCCACGATTTCGCGGCTTCGCCGGCTTGGCGCTGGGCCGCCCACCGCTCTCCCCGCAGTTGCATTGCCGTTCCCGCAACTTCATTCGCACTGGGATCCGATGGGCAAATCGCAAGTGCGGCGGCTGCAACTTCCAGCGCGCGTACCAGGCTCTCATCGCCTTGTCCCAGGGCGCTCTCAGGAGAAGCAATCGCCATCAACAAATGTGCTTTGGCCAGCCGCGTTCGGCTGGGTAGCCAATTCGGATTGATTTGGAGGGACCGACGAAGATTTTCTTCCGCTCGGTTTGGATCCTGTAAGGCGAGATTGATCGCGCCCATTTCGGACAAAATGACCCAATCCCATGGTGCAAGAATATTTGCATTCTGGAGAAACCGATATGCATCAAGCGGATACCCGAAATGTCGTGCGGCAATCGATTTTTGAGTTTGAACTCTAGATGCGAATGTGCGGACCTCCACAATGGTAGCGGCTGCCGTGATTCCAGCGAATAGGATGGGTGCAATGCGCTTCGAGCTGGGAAGAACCGGGCGTGCATTGAATGGCAGCTCATTAGACAGTAGTCCTTGTAGAACACCGGCGAATACGAAGAATAGCGTTGCGGCCGCAGGCGTGTGCAAATTGAAGCCAAATGCACCATCGACGGCAAAAGCACAGAAGCTTGCAGCAAGCGCAAGCCCGACGCATCGGGCCTCCTTGGTCGTAGCAAGAAATCCCAAGAGAAGCGAAAATACAATAAGGGCCGTGAGAACTAGCAGATAGGCCAAAAGCCCGAAGATGCCAGCGTCAACGCCCAATTCCAGATAATCGTTGTGGACGTTCGAGTTCTTCTGGTTCTCGGTTGCGTACCAAAGTTGCTCATAGGGAGTCCAAAATAGAGGGTTGTGTATGACGTAATTCCCGGGGCCGAAGCCGGTCAAAGGACGCTCCACGATCATCTTCGATGCGCTGAGATTCGAATTGTATCGGAGTAGCAAAGAGCTATCGACAGGTAAGCGCGAATCTCCGCTTTCATTTTCGGTTCCAACCATCAGAAGGAGGGAGACTAATCCCAGCGAGAGCATGCCGAAAAGTGTCGCGCTGACCGCGAGAAAGGGTCGCTGTGTCAACGCGTATAGCACCTTCGCCACGAGAACAAGGGCTGCTGCCGACAAAATGGCTAGTGGACCCGAGCGCACATCGGTGAAATACAGGTGTACGCCGATTATTGCTGCCAGAGCCAAGTAGCCACGGTTTCCGGGAAGTATGGCGAGTGCTACCGCGAGAATGAGCGCCAAGACCAAGACGTAGGCCGCAACGTTTGGATTTCCAAAAGTCGCTGGCAGCTTAATGTATTCCTCGACATCCCTCGTAGCCCATGGGAGCGGATCATAACCCAACTTTTGCGCGAAGCCGTACAGACTAGCGAGCGCTACAGCGACACACGTCAATCGCATTAGGCGCAAAGCCTGTGACGGCTTTCGGAAACTAGATGCAGTCACTGCGAAGAGAGCGACAAACGTCACGAATCGGAGCACGGACACCAGGGCGTGCGCAATGGGTTCGGCGAGGATCGCGGCCACAAAATTTACGGTCAAGAAAGCGAACATGAGAAATGGGAGTGTCACGTGATAGTCCGAAGTCGTTCCGCGTCTCAGCGTGTTTACTACCCAGACGATAGTTGAAATGAGTGCAAGAGTGGAAACCAGCGCGTATTTGACGTCGACAGCGGGGAACGCAGAATATGGCCACACCGCGAGAATGACTGCTACAACAGTTAGCCCGGTCAGAAATCGAATTGTCTGATAGGCATCAAGAAACACCGAATCTCCCGTCTCCACCCGTTCAACGCTGTTGACGCATCAGTCTTCGTTGACACTTATTCGGGAAAGCTGGACCGCGGCACCCCTATGGTCAGGGACCGTCATGATAAGGCTGTATGAACCCGGTTCTAGATTCTTCGGGAGCGTAACTGCGAAGTTTTGCCGAAGCCAGTCTCCTCGCCAGACGTTGGACGCAGCTAACCGTCTGGGCATCGAAATGGCGTCAACAGTGTTTGCTGTCTTATTCTGTTCGCTCGAGAGTTGAAAGCGCACTTCAAACGGGTCGTCGTTCGTGGATAGGTTCTGTAGGAATATAAAGTCAATGCCTACATGCAGTGTTGAACCCAAAGTAGCCCTCGTATCTATTTCGGATGCACCCATGACCGAGACAAGAGGAAGCAAAGTTTCGTTGATAATTGTTTCTGGCACCATTGAATCACGGAGCACCTTTATTCGGGCATGATTGGACCGGTCACCGTCACGATCGTAGGCTTGCTCCAAAGACGTTATCGCCCAAATCGAGCGAGGAAAATACTCGAGATGTTCTTCCCAGGCCGCGATTGCGCGATTTTCTTCCCCCAGCTTTTCGTAAGCCCGGCCAATATCGTACAAAACGGTCTTAGAATCAAGGGTGTTGTCCAAATCTCTTAGTTCGCCCCAAGTGGCGATTGCCTTTTCGTATTCCTCTTCCAAGAAATATGCGTTTCCAAGCTGAAAGAACGCATCTTTTCGAAGGGAGGAGTTCATTGCCGCAGCGAGAAGCAATGGTTCAGCGTCCAAGGGGCGCCCGTTCTGCAGGAGCCTTTTGGCTAACTCGAATTGAACCCAAGGATCATCTGGAAACCTGGCAAGGTAATCACGACAAGCTTGGATGGCCTCCTCGTTCATACCTCGGTTTTCAAGCAAATACATGAGCTGTGTTACGCCCGCTGGGTCTTGCGGTCCTTGGGAAACATATTCTTCCAGAACCTGCAATACATCGTCCAAGCGTCCCTGATGCCGCAAGACCTTCACGCGCCCCATGACAGCATCAAAGCTATTGGGATAGATTTCTAGAGCTTTTCTGTAGAACTCGTCCGCAGTCTGGAATTCCCCTCTGTCTCGAAACTCCTCCGCTTGCGCCAGTATACCCGCCAGGGAGTTTGCCTTGATGTATCGTTTAATTTGAGAGTGGAATGCTACACCGAGGATCAGAATCGCCAATGCAGATAGCATCAGCAAGCACCATGCGAGCCTGTCGGGATAGAGGTACAATAAAGATCGGATTCTCTTGGCGCCTATTCGGTCCGGCATATACGTCCGCCCCTCTTCATAAAGGCCTAATTTAAGCCGCTTTGGCAACCTGACTGCGACTTCGTTCCAGCCCATGCCAGAACAAATAAGGTATACCAGGATATGCTCGTCATGCAATCGGGATCTGCGTTGGCGGATTATGCCCAGGTCAGCAGTTACGCGTATTCGCTTGACTACTTGGCCGAGTTTTTGCATTAATTGGTCAACTTAAGGACCGCAAACGTGTTCGAGTATCACGAGATAGACCCTGGACCGATTCGTCCGGGAAGCGAATGGAACATCAGGCTGCAAACTGACTCGGAGCCGATTCTTATCACGGTGGACTGCTACCGTCGAATTCCCGGATCCGCACGTACCCGCAGGTGTCGCAAGCTTCGGACCATACGCTGGATCTCGGCAGACCAAAGGTACAGCTTTTTAGCGCCTCCGTCCCTGCGTGCAGGACACATTCTGGTAACAGTCACGGACAGCGAGGGGGATCAGTATTCATTTCGGTTAGATATCCTGGAGGATGGGAGTGCGACCGATTATATCGACCTGGACCAGCTTTCCTGGTACGAGCGGGTGCTCGATTTCGGTTCCCGATTCGGACGTGGCTGAGTGGACTAACCGCAGACGCAACGAAAGGCCCCGACCCCAAAGGGTTTCGATTCCCGGTAGGTCCGTGAGTGATGGACCAAAATTCGAATCCTTCGGATATCCACGTGGCGCGAACCTCGTGGTTCAGATTCCTAGCGACGCCGGTGTCGTGCAGTACATGCTCGTTGAATTTGGATATCACCAACAAAAACTTGAAGTGTTTGGGAGATCCTGGTGAATCAATGCGTTTTGCCGTTTCCACGTTTCATCCACAGGAGGCCCATCTTCCTGCTAGGCAATCTACTCGCCGTAAGTGCCATCTGTGCCGCACAAGCAGCTAAATCATACCCAGAGCGCGTACCGGACTCGGTCAAGATCTTCGTTTCACACGGGGGTATGGTCCAAGTCACGGGCCACGAGATCTCTCAGTGTATCGCGGATGCAAACATCGTCGAACAAGAGCGGCCGGTAAACGGCGGCATCGTCTTCACGCCCGCAGGCGCTGCAACGACGAATGCGCAAGAGTCGGAAGACATGGGTGGTATCCTGGGTACTTGGGATACACAAACCTCGGTGATTCGGTCACAGGACAATTTGGGTTCCGTAGCCAACGGAGAATTTTGCATCAAGGTGGACGGTCCAAGAAGTAACGTGACGGAGGACTCGGGCATTCACCAACCGGACGTGCAATTCGAGCTCAAAGGGAACAGCAGGTACCGCTTGTCTTGCATGGTTTACTGTGAGCGACCGATGGATCGTTTCGTTCTCGCGGTGAGGTGTCAGGAACCGATTTTAGATACCAGCCACAGCATGAGGTTGCGAGCAAACAACATCGACGACACGGGCGAGTACTTCCGAAACGTGCCAGGGGAATGGACGCAGTTCAATGGCATTATAACGACCCCTGACGAGGGCGAAAAGCTCTACCATTTGTGGATTCACCACGAGGGCACGGGAAAACTTACATGGTATCTTGACGATATTTCGATCGTCGAAGTCAGTATGACCACCGAGCGGAAGGCGTATCGGACAAAATCACACGCAGAGTCTTCGCTTAAGATTTCAGACCTAAACGCTAATCGAGTTAACCTTTTCAATCGGGGGCGCACGGTTCCGCTCGGCATCCAGAATGTGAACCCTGACGGCGGCTTTCGGCCTGATACGGTGTTGACGTTTTGGGGTGACCCCCCTAGTTCAAGCGATGGTAGCAAGAACTTGTTCACGAACGAGAATACGTACATCCTTGACTTTGACTCTTCGGCCGCTATTGATCGTTTCCGAGTCTCCAAGCCAACTGGTACGGCCGACGGTGCCCGGATAGTCCGTACGCATCGGCGGACGCTGCGCGTGGAGGAAGAAAACCATCTTGACTACTACCGCAAGTACGACGGACCGCCAACGGACCGCGTAATGTGGAATACATTCAAAGCTCCCCCACAGATACCGGCGGAAGTCTCCTTTCCGAGCATCCCCGACCTCGCACGGGGTAAGTCGGAAGTCAAGGTTCGCATTTTCTTGTGGGGTTGTTCGGACTTGCCGATACGACCGGATCATGACTGGTCACTGAAGCTTAATGGGGCTGCAATAGGGCGCGTTACGTGGGAAGGCATGCAGCATACCATTCTGGATACTACGGTCCAGCCGGTTGTTCTGAAGACGGATGTCCCCAATGTTTTCGTCATCGAGCAAGCAAACCCCCAATTGCGCGTCGATGTCATGTCCCTGGACTGGATCGAGTTGACCTACGAGGCCGATTTGGTGCCTCAGCAAGACTCTCTGGAGTTTTTCGTGGAGCGGCAGGAAGAAGGTCTACAGGTACGCACGGCGCCGGGCTTTACTGGCAAAGAACTGCATGCCTTCGACTTGATACATCGTCAAGACTATCAGGTTGCGGCAAAGGAAAGTCCGGACGGATTCTACACAGAGTTCCCCATCGGTTCGGAAGGCGGACGTTACAGAGTCGTTGGACCGAAAGGATTTGTCCGCCCCGTCCGGCTGTCGCTTTCTTACGCGAGCGACCTGCGGTCTCGGGACACATCCCCCCAGTTTCTCATTATTGCCCATGGGAGCTATATAGAGGCCCTAAGGCCGCTTGTGGCGAGGCGCATCGAGCAAGGTCTGGATACGTGGGTTGTCGACATAGAAGATTTATACGACGAATACTCGTTTGGAATAATCAATCCGGAAGCCATTCGGTTGTTCATCGATAACTTGCTCGAAGCGCGAGAAGGTAGCGAACAGCGATTGAAATATGTGTGGCTGGTGGGAGATGCTACATACGACTACAAAGCAATTCGGCCGGGATCCAAGAACTTTGTGCCTACTCATCACGTCAGCGATGCCGATATCCTTCCGGCCTATTCGCCTACCTTTGCCCATGACGACTATTTTGCGTTTGGCCCGAATGGTGACGGCCCCCCGCTAGCAGCCGTAGGCCGCCTTCCCGCGGGTACGATTGAGACCGTCGAGGCGTACGTCGCGAAGGTTCAGGAGTACGAAGAGGCTCTGGGCCAGCCGGAGGCGCAACGAAAGCGGGCACTCCTCATCAGTTCTAAGGATTTCAAGCGCTTTTCCGACGACATGGAAGCTCAGGTATTTAGCAATTGGTCCGTCGAAAACATCACCGGAACAGGAAGCGCAGAAGGAGATTTGCTGCTCCGTGACAACATTGTCCGTACCATTAGTGAGGGGTGCCAATTTGTCGCATTCACTGGGCATGGAGCGTACTATGTGTGGCGAACGGGCGAGAACATGAATGACCAGCGGACGGACATGCTGACCGATCGTGATATCAACCGCCTGACCAATCGCGGGAAGTACCCAATCGTTCTTGCTGCTACGTGTTTTTCCGCGTTGTTCGACGCGCCCATCCATACGTCGTCACGAATCGACTCCGGAGTGGGTATATACTTTGTCGAAGCTCCGGAGCGGGGCGCCATCGCATTGATTGGACATGTCGGCAAGGTCGAAGTAGCGGCCGCCCACCGTTTCAACCGCTCCATCTTGCAGCATATCATCACGGACCAGCCTGGCAGGCTAGGCGATCATTTCTTGCTCGCCAAGCAACAGCATCCGCAAGCCGGATTTAGTGGAATGGCGCTCATAGGTGATCCATCACTACTGCTGGGCTCGGGAGTAAATTGAAAAACTAGCGGAGCGGCTGAACGCGGGTCGACGATCTTTGCCAGAAAGCATGTGGCATTCCGAGCCGCACGTTGATCTTTCTCGCCGTCAGACCTACGTGCGAGTCCTTAGGTGGCTAACGAACTGCGGTGAAAGTATCGGCGCCGGAGAAGGAGCAGAAATGAACTGGCACCAGAAACCCTCATTAGATCTATCCTCTGAAACCCTGCTGCACGGTACACTCTGGTGCCCGTGCGGTGCCAACACGGTCATTGCAGCACCGCCTGGCATCGTCCAGTGCTCCGGGTGTGGCGCGAAGTTTCGGATAAGCCCGCTATGGTATCTTGACGAGGAGAAGTAGCCGGTCGCCCGCTGCGACATCGGAAGGCGAGGCAGGAATACGCTCACAAACGATCGTAGCGCTCGCTAGAGAATGGTCCAGTTTCGTGAGATTTGGAATCGCATATCTTGGTTAACGATGGCTAGTCGGCCTGCATCGGGTTTCCCCGGTGCCTGATCGGCATCTTCGCGTTTGATTTCGACCCCGTCGGTCGCTCAACGGCGCGAACACATCCCAGGCAAAACCCTTCGATGACCATCGATCCCTGACCCCATCGAAACCAATGAATGCCCACCCAGTTCAGGGGGCAGTTAAATCGGACTCTAATGGGCGATAAGGTTCTCGGCAACCATTATTGCGGATTTGTCGTAACACCCGTGGAGCCGTTCCTTCAGAATGCTGTCCACGCCCAACACCGCTGCTCCGCACTCAATCCCGGCTAGCCGGCCCGATTTCTGAGAACATTGTTTCGCAAATAGCCATTGACACCAGCCTGGATTTGGACCAAACTCTGTTTGGGTTCTTACGGTCCGGGCCGTGGACAACGACACATTCTGCATACCAGGGCATGGACACGGCCTCGGACCATACATTGCCGATCATTCGCTGGAGAGTTTAGTGCAGTTCAGGTCGGGCATGCACGAACGGTTTCGCTGCCGCCTTCATTGCCCAGCCTGCCATGGAAGGTGCACAGGTTCAAGTGGTCGTGGACCTTCAACTTACGGATGATTCGATTCATAACTTGGGGTCGGCCGGCTCGGACAACGAAAAGACCTGAGAGGCGTACCTGGTCGGGCCGGACGGACACATGCGGTCAGACGCCATCCTTCACCCTGACGAATACAGCGTCGGCGATTCGTTCGCGAGCGGAAACAAGGTCCAGACCTAGGCCGTACTGAACGCCCTGGTCGGTTCGACAAATGCCAAAGTCATTACCGGTCGCCCCGGTGATCTTTTCCTCAATTTATGGGATCCTGTAGATGTTTTTGGAGCGAGATGGGCCCTGGTGTGTGCGATTGACGAAACCCCCGGCGCGTGGCGAAGGCAGGGGACGTAGGCGGCGTTTTCGCTTCGCCAGCGTCGAATTCCACGCTCTGTAAAGGCGACTCTGGCACGAGCGTCGCGTTGTCTAGCGGCAGAACGGGAGTGGGAGGGAAGTACCGGGGGTAAGCCGCAGATGGATGCCCGCCCCACCGAGAAGTCGTCCGGCTTGTACAGTGGCGTGTACAGCGAAGCGTGATCTGGCGTAAGTCGCTGGGACAGCGATGACTTGCATGGTTACTGGTGTCTGTCCGCCGCGAAAACTGAAGGAGTGGGGTCGTCACAAGTGAATAGCTGGATGTCATTTGGGGCGGAAGAGGTCAGCGGGATCGTTGGGGCGGGCCCTCAATGGTTCCGTGTGGGTTGCGCCCTGTCTATGAGCTGTCTTCTTGTTCCGTAGTTTTGCCGGCCAAGATGATGCCCAGTCCATAAGTACTGGTACCCCCGCGTGTACCGGGCACCCAAGGCGCTTCATTTCTCGCCACGAAGATTCCTGGAACACAAATATCACAAGTAGCGACTGGATAACGCCGTTGACAGATTGGGCTCCGGAGGCTTACTCTGGCACTACAGTTGTCGACGTTTCGTTCATGGCGGGGGTACCGGGCGTGTTTTTTTAAGTGAGCAATGCGGGGGATGTACTGGCAATTGGCTATCCGACAAGTACTGAGCGCATTGACATCTGCCCTCGGTTTGCCGAAATGGAGCTGGAAGAAATGGGGGTATTCTGATGAGCATGCATCGATCTTCCTGTTTGGGCTACACGCTTGCTATATCCATGGTGCTCCTTACCACAGGATGTCCCGAACCGACTGCGGATAACGAGGTCACGGTTCCCAACGTCGTTGGCATGAGACTTACACCAGCGGAGACGGCCATCGAGAATGTGGGACTCAATGTAGGCTCAAAGGCCAAAGACTACAGCGACACCATTTCAAAGGGCAGAGTCATCAGCCAAGTGCCGGTAGGTGGAACCAAAGCAACCGAAGGTGCCTCCGTAAGCCTCATCGTTTCGAAAGGACCAGACAACGTCATCGGCAGCGAGGGCGGAAGCGTGGCTAGTCCGAGCGGTGCCAATCTGGATATCGACCCGAACCAATTGGATCAAGAAGTCAAATTTGAGTTAGTTGATACGTCTGACACCGAGATCCGCCAGACTTTGAGCGAACAAGTCCCATATGCCGGCGCTCTGACGGTTGACGGACAGCCGTTGGGCGCTAAGGGCGAACCGTTCTATGTAGACGCGACCAACGTGAATATGGCTGTAACCGTCCCGCTCCGCGCGTCCCTCACGCCGGGCACTGAACTGGATATATACCTAAAGGGGGATATTCCGGGACAATGGACTTTACTTGACGTCAAGGCGGTTGTTAACGCAAGCGGTAATTCGGCCTCGTTTGTAACCAACCGTATCGGTACGTTCATCGTTCGGGAACCGGACGAATACTCGCTCCTGACGATCGACTACGATTCACAGGCCAAAGGCCAGGCGAAGGCGCCCAACGAGAGCTTTGTCCCGGCGCTCGGCTTTGGACTCCATCGCCTCCCCTGTTACGGCGAAGGAGCGGCCGGTAACGGAACTATTCCGATCATCTTGATTCACGGTGTCGGCAGTCATGAGGACACGCAGAAACAGGGGGACCCTGGGCTGGCAGGAAAGCTGTACGCGCGATGGGACAACTTCATTACTTGGGCATTCGGACCGGATCGGAACGGGGGCACCTCAGACGATGGTCTAGATCTGGACTATTACCAGCTGTGGCTCTTCCTGCACGATTCGTATGAGCCGGTAGGTTACGACTACGGCACGACTGGAGAACTGGTACCTAACAACGTGCGGGACCTTGAGGCCGAAATCCAAAGGGCAAGGATTGAGGATGGATTTCCCGAAGCCGAACAACAATTCCTGATCGTTGCACATAGCCGCGGTGGTCTGGTCGCCAGAACCTTTACGGAACTATCGAATATGGGCGACCAAGTAATGGCCGCAATAACCCTCGCCACTCCTCATCACGGCTCTCCATTAGCGGTGCCTGACTGGTCTTTTCACACCCTCGCGACGCACTTTACGCTCGCGCCAGGGCAGTTGGATCCGGGCGACATAATTCAGCAGGTCGGAATTTACAAGAATGTCGCCTGGTGGCTTCCGGGGTATGCGGATCTGGCTTGGGATAATTTTGATGGAACCGCGCCATATCTGTTTGGCATCCCTGACCGTTGGTCCAGTCTTACAACCGTTCTCAACGGCATTAAAGTGCGCCGTCATCATCTGACTACCAATGACGCTGGATGGCCGACGGACTCGCAAGTCACGGACGAAACGATGCCGCTTCCCACGGAATATGTGTTGAATGATGGCGAAACGCCCGGGCGGCGCGACGGCGCGACGCTCTGGGACTTGAATCACCAACCTATCACCGATCACTCGATCGACAAGTTCATTCTCTACGGCGCGTATGTAGAGGACCCGATTCTCAAAAATGCGTTCCTGGAACATGCGGGGTTAAGTGTGCTCAATCTCATGTTGGGTTTCTTCGAGAGTGAAAGCCAGACGGTCAGCCACTTCGCCGCTAACGACGGTATGGTCCCAATCCAAAGCAGTCTTTATCTCTACGGAGATGCCTTTGAGCCTGTCTACGATACTTACAAACCGATCTGGTACTTTGGCCGAGAAAAAGTCAAAGAGCCCATTGTGCTTGATGCAGACGCAATCGAAAACAGAATGAAGATTGCCAATAGGGAGCACTACCGCATATATCCGGGCTTCGACCATCTCGACATGGTCGAGGGGAAGGAAACGCTTTTTCAGGATATCGTGGCCGATCTGGATCGGACTGTGGTGTCAGTACCGACAGCGGTCTTTTCTGTCACAGCTGCCGACGACACCAAGGTTATTCTGGATGCCTCCGGTTCCCATGACAATGAGGATCCTACCGGCTACTGGCCAACGACGAACCTTAAGTATCGCTTCGTTTGGGACGTTAGCAACGGGCTTGAATGGAGCGATTGGCAGACTTCCGCGGAATTCGAGCACACGTATCCGATTCCTGGCACCTATAAATCAGCTGTGCAAGTCTGTGATCAAGACGGAATGATAGGTGCAATCTCTTATGGGCAGGTGACTGTTTCGGGCGCGGGTACGAGTTGGGCTCGATGCTACGGCGGTACAAACGACGACTACGCCTATGCCGTACAACCGACCAGCGACGGCGGCTACATCATCGCCGGATTTACTGACTCCTTCGGTTCAGGTTCTGGTGACATGTACTTGGTCAAAACAGACGCTAACGGCAATCAGCAGTGGACCCAGACCTTCGGCGGCACAAGCAGCGACTACGGATACGCTGTGCAACAGACCACCGACGGCGGCTACGTCGTCGCCGGGACTACAGGGTCTTTTGGTGCTGGTCTTTTAGACGTGTACCTGGTTAAAACGGATGCTAACGGCAACCAGCAGTGGTCCCAGACCTTCGGCGGCACGAGCGGCGACTACGGTTATGCAGTGCAACAAACGAGCGACGGCGGCTACATCATCGCCGGGTATACTTCCTCCTTTGGCGCGGGTTCCAGCGACGTGTATCTGGTTAAAACGGATGCTAACGGCAACCAGCAATGGACTCGAACGTTTGGCGGTACGAGCGACGACTACGCATGGTCCGTGCAACAGACCACCGACGGCGGCTACATTCTCGCAGGGACTTTGAGTTCCTTTAGCACGTTTTCTTATGACATGTACTTGGTCAAAACAGACGCTAACGGCAATCAGCAGTGGACCCAAACCTTCGGTGGTGCTGACACTGACTTCGCCTGGGCCGTGCAACAGACGATTGACGGCGGCTACATCATCGGTGGATGGACAACAGACTCATCTGGCACGTTTTCTTATGACATGTATATAGTCAAAACTGACGGTACCGGCAACCAGCAATGGACTCGAACGTTTGGCGGTACGAGCGACGACTATGCACGGTCCGTACAACAGACTAGCGACGGCGGCTACATCATCGTCGGCTTTACAAATTCCTTTGGTACGGGTTCCAGCGACATGTACATTGCAAAAACAGACGCTAACGGCAACCAGCAGTGGACCAGAACGTTCGGCGGTACGAGTGACGACCATGCCGAAGCTGTACAACCGACCAGCGACGGCGGCTACATCATCGCTGGCATTACAGATTCCTTTGGCGCGGGTTCCAGCGACATGTACGTTGTAAAGACAGACGAGCACGGAAACGCTCCGGCAATTCCAGCGAGATAGCGGGAAACCAACAGATAGATCGTTCCTGATCGCGATACGCTGAGGAGACGTATGATATCGATCACTAAAATATATCTGCGACCCTGCGGCTCTTGTGGCAGGTATAGTGCATGATGTCCGCCTTGGGGACGCCTTCCCGGTAGCCTTGGATGACAAAGTCAGCCCGGAGCGCGTGTCCCTCATCAATCGCAGGACTCAGGAGTTAGGATACTGCGTTTAGCTAATTGCGCTTCCGACTGGACACCACACTCGGCGTAGGATGAGTTCGGGGCACTGTGGACCACATGCATCGATACACGCATTCAGGTCGCTCGCGAGCCACCAGTAGTAGTTTAGGTGTGTACAGCAGCTTGTACAGTACGATGTGAAGAACATGTACTTCATGTAGTAAAATGTTCTTCACGGCGCGATAGTGGCAACTGACTGGGATTTTTGTAATTACAGCGATTCCAATAGGTTGTGGGGATCAATCCGGATACGCTCATAACCCAAAGGTCGCAGGTTCGAATCCTGCCCCCGCTACCATGTATCTGATACGGCTGGACTTACGTTAAGCGGAAGTTCAGCCGTTTCTTTTTTTGTGGCGGTTTCTGCGCGAGCAATCACGCCGCTGAGTTTTAAGTGCTTCCATGGTCGTAGTTTGAGTCTTCTGTTTCGGGTTGGGCGATCATGGCAGGAAGCTTCCCCAAATCTTGTGGTTCGGACGGGCTGGGATCTTGTGGACCGACCAAGCGCCGGTAGAAACGTGATTATGCGCTGAGAGAAACCGCTTTGGTGCATTAAACTTGGCGTCTCAAGCGGTGCCGGATCACAGTGGAACGTAGAGTCTCGCAGAAAATCGGCAAAAGTCACGGTCGCTGTAGAAGGGGCATTTCACACGAACCTCCGAGCCTTCCTGTGTGCTCGCGATGTTGAGTTTCAGGAAGGCGGCAGTAGCGAAGGAGAATTGCGAGAAGAATCCGCAGGATATGGACTTCTCTGGTAGAACAAGGATTTGCATCTAGTCAGTCTAGAATTTCTTCTGGTACACTGGGAACTGGTCTTAGTGGAACGACAATGCAGCGGACAACGGAGTCGTGGTGTTAGCTTGTGTCCGATTCTGGTGGGACAAAGTTTGCGCTTGAGTGAGGGAACCCAGCCATGCCCGAACAGATACGGGTGGATACACCGCGCGTTCTAGAGCAGGCGCAGACCGAACTCAGTCAGGTTTCAGCTGAGACGGGCCAGTACCGGGGGCACACAGTTCAAGCCGCTCCCAGTGCTTCCTCGCTGTTGCAGGATGCCCTGGAGGAGCTGACTCTCACCGCGGAAGAAGAGGTGGAGAAAAAGACCCTTGAGGAGTACGAGAAGGGGGGTCACGCCCGCACGGAAAGCCGTCTCATCAAGATGATCGAGCGCCTCCGGGAGATGGTCCCGGACATGGGCCGCTCTCAGGAACTCGAGCGATTTATCGCAAACCTCCGCCGGATGAAAGGTGCCGGTAAAGAAGATCTGCTCAAATACGCCCGCCAGTCATTCAAAGATCCCTCTCACCAATTCCTTGCTCTGCAGACCGCTGAGGAGTTTTTCGATCAGGAGGAAGAGACGAAGGGTTTAGCCAGCGAGATCCGTGAGGCCCGCCAGCAACTCGAAGCGGAGGAGGGACCTTCGATTCGCGCCGGCATCAATATCAGTCGTACGGCCGAACAGTCCGAAAAGTCCGGCGTCGGGGACATGCAGGAGTTGCGCGACCTGTATCGCGCGCACGTTCTGGGTTTCAGCGATATCATCCAGTCGTATGAAGCCATCGAAACGCAGTATGGGATGAAGAAGTTCGGGGACACGGTTCAATTCCTGCTCAGGGCGATTAGCGCGGATATTGAAGCGCAGAATCCATCCACAGAACCCGCTGAACTCAAACAAGTCCATGACGACCTGTTCAGCGTTCGGTTGCTGGGGAATATCCATGACGACATCGAGGGACTGTTATCTCGAGTTGGACGGGAATTCGGCATCAAACCGCAGCAATCGGCGGGCGCGCTGATGAAGGCGATGGTTGGACTGCTAAAACAGCAGTTCGTGTCCGATGTCCACTTTCGCGCGATCCTCGATCATGTCGGAATTGCCCGGCTCGACGCACGGATCGATTTCCTCCGCGAATGGAACAACGAAATTAAGAAGCTGCCGTTGAAGGTTTACCAACAGCCCGACCAACGTGCGAAACTCGTCAGCACCGGACAAGTTGCGCTGGATGCGTTGGTGGCTGAGGAAGAGGAAGGCGCATGGTAGCCACTCGTTGGGTCCAGGAAACCATTGAAGAGTTTGGGCAGAGTCTGGGGTTAACAGGCCTGCAGATCAACGACAATGGCGTCGCCGCGGTAGAGGTCGCCGCATTGGGTGCCCTGTACATTGAACCGCAGGACGATGCCGTGCTAGTTTATGGCGCGCAAGAGTTTGCACATCTGTCAGTGGATGAGTTGGAGCGTGCCTTGGCGGTTGGACATCCCGGTACGCAACGTTCTGAGGCGGTCCGCGCGGGTATCCGTGGCGAATCACAACTGGTGTTCTGCGTCCGCATTCCCGTTCACGAATTTACGTTGGCGCGCGTAGAATCCTGCATCGATGCGATATACAACGCGTTCGACACGGTGCGCGCGGGTTAACAGACGGCGCCGAAATGGAAACGTCAGAAAGATCTTCGCGCGAAACCTGGAGGCTAAGCGATGCCCGGCCTGGACAGTACGATTCTCAACTTTGATCGCGGGATCGAGGGCATCATGCTCGGTCAAACGGCCCCAGTGCGGCTGCCGAACATGCCCCAAAGCTTGCCTTGGGACGGTCAGGTCGAGGAGCGAGTCGCCCAGCTACTCCTGGCGCCTTCGCGGGAAGAGCAACTTCTGAACGGCCTTGCGCCCGAAAACATATCTCCGTCCCTCTTGTCCCCTGCGTCTTTTCGACGGCTCATCAAACGGAGTTCGAATGAAATCAAGAAGCGTTCCGGCGAGCACGACGTATTTGCGCGGGCCTCGGCCGTGTTGGACGACGTTGAGAGCGCGGGTGAATTGTTGGAAGCCTTCCGTAATGCATTGCGCCAGGCTTAGCGGGTTGCCGCGATAATTGCCGCGGCACATGACGGACTGATGGATACCGAAGAACTCGACACATTGGACTTTCTCGCATATCTATTCCTTCGCAACGGGAAGTGGGATAAGGCGCTCCCCCTGTACGAAGCCTTGGTCGCGGTGGACGGTAACAATGTGCGGAGAAAGCTCGCGCTCGCTTATGTGATGCTGCGGGCGGGCCGAGAGAAAGATGCGCAGACGCTGCTCGACTGGTGCCTGACGCAGTCCGACGAGGCGCCCAGTCCGTCACTGGTCCTGCTGCGTGCGCGGGCATTGTGGCAGTTGGGGCGCCACGAGGAAGCACGCGAGTTTTTGCTGTATCCGGACCGCGCAGCCGGAAGCGGGTGGTAAGGGAAAAGGTGGTCCGCTAAAAATTCAGCGGGTGGGTTGAGAGCACTACATGGCGAGAATACAAAACCTGATTCTTAGGGGCAGCCGGTACAGCGACATCTTCTTGGCTGTACTGGTTGTGGCTATCCTCTCGCTCATGATTATCCCCATGCCAACCCCGGTTGTGGATGCCTTGCTGGCGGCCAATCTTGGGCTCGCGGTCACTATGCTGATGCTTTCGTTGTACATTCCGCGCACCCTTGCCTTTTCCACCTTCCCCAGCATGTTGCTCTTCACGACCCTCTTCCGCTTGTCGCTCAACATTACGACGACGCGATTGATTTTATTGAACGCAGACGCCGGGCAAATCATTCTCACGTTCGGCAACTTCGTCGTTGGCGGGAATTTCGTCGTTGGCGCCGTCATTTTCCTGATTATCACAATCGTCCAGTTCGTCGTAGTGACGAAAGGCGCCGAACGCGTCTCTGAAGTTGCCGCGCGATTCACGCTTGATGCAATGCCCGGCAAGCAAATGAGTATCGACGCAGACATGCGCGCCGGCGTGATCGATATCGATCATGCCCGTGAACGGCGCGAGGAATTGAGCCGGGAAAGCCAGTTGTACGGTTCCATGGACGGCGCGATGAAATTCGTGAAAGGCGACGCCATCGCGGGCCTCATTATCACCGGGATTAACCTCCTGGGTGGTTTTGCCATCGGCGTGTTGATGAAGGGATACGAACTGGACAAGGCCGTCACCACGTATTCGATCTTGACCATTGGTGACGGACTGGTCTCCCAGATTCCCGCGCTGCTAATTGCGATTACGTCTGGAATTATTGTTACCCGAGTATCGTCGTCGGAAGGATCGGATGCGCTTGGCAAAGACATCACCGACCAGTTCTTTGCGCAGCCCAAAGCGCTCATGCTGGGCAGCGGGATGCTCATCGCCTTTGCGTTGATTCCCGGCTTTCCCAAACCGCAATTCCTCGCGCTCGCCGCGGTCGCGGGGACGATCGGCTTCGCGCTGTACCGTGGAGCCAAGGCCCAGACGACCTCCGCCACTGCGGAGGACGGCGGAGCCCCGGGCTCCTTAGCTGCAGTCGCGCCGGATGTCGGGGATGCGCCCCCACGAAAAGCCGGTGACGAGTTCGCACTGGTCGTACCGCTCCTCCTGGACGTAGCCTCCTCGATGGAAAAGACCCTTTCGCGTCAACGGTTGAATGAAGAACTGCGCGAGGTTCGGCGAGCTCTGTACCACGATTTGGGAGTTCCCTTTCCCGGTATCCACCTGCGTTTCAATGAGGGGCTCGATGCGGGCCGATATGTGATCATGCTGCAGGAAGTGCCGATGGCACAAGGGACGTTGCCATCTGGCAGCGTCTATGTAACTGAAACCACCGAGAATCTCGATCTATTTAAAATCCCCTACACGAAAGCCGATTCGGTTGCTGTAGGCCAGAACGCGCTTTGGATTGCCGAGTCCGACGTGCCGAAGCTGCAGGCCAACAAAATCCCCTACATGGATCACTGCCGTGTGCTCACGTTTCATTTGTCGTTAGTACTGCGCCGCTACGGCAGCGATTTTTTGGGGCTCCAGGAAGCGAAGTTCCTGTTGGACAAGATGGACCCGCAATTCCCTGAAATCGTGAGAGAAGTGCAGCGGGTGCTGTCCCTGCAGAAGATCACGGAAGTTCTGCAGCGGCTGGTCCAGGAGGAGATCTGCATTCGTGATCTACGTACGATCATGCAGGCCATGATTGAATGGGGACAGAAGGAGAAGGATACCGTACTTCTCGTTGAGTATGTGCGATCGAGCCTGCGGCGCCAGATCAGTCACGCATACAGCCAGGGTCGCAACATGCTCGTCGCCTATTTGTTCGAGCCCGAACTCGAAGATACGATCCGTAAGGCGATTCGACAGACTTCGGGGGGAAGTTACCTCGCCCTGGAACCGAACATGGCGCGGTCCATTGTCCAGAAAGTGCGAACGACCGTCGGCGATATTCGGTCGCTACAAGAGCGG
>CAZWDH010000010.1:0-45743 GCA_964632865.1 uncultured Nitrospiraceae bacterium | reverse complement strand
GCATCGAAGGCATGGTGCACGTCAGCGAGATGAGCTGGACGCGGCGCGTGCGGCACCCCAACGAAGTCATGTCGCTCGACGAGCACGTGGACGTGATGGTGCTCAGTGTCGATCCGCAGGCGGAGAAGATCGCGCTCGGCTTGAAGCAGACGCGGCCGAATCCGTGGAAAGAGATCGAGCAGCGGTACCCTGTGAACTCCATCGTGAAGGGCAAGGTTCGCAACCTGACCGAATACGGCGCCTTTGTCGAGATCGAAGAAGGCATCGACGCGTTGCTGCACGTGAGCGACATATCCTGGACCCGCAAGGTCGCGCACCCGTCCGAGGTGCTCGAGCGCGATCAGGAAATCGAAGTGAAGGTGCTGAGCATCGATCCGCAGAACGAGAAGATCGGTGTCGGGCTCAAGCAGTTGGAAAAGGATCCGTGGCAGGAAGTGGTCGACGGCCACCCCATCGGCAGCCACTTGGAAGTCGAGATTGCCAAGCTGGTCAGCTTCGGCGCGTTTGCGCGCCTGGAGAACGGCATCGAAGGCCTGATCCACGTGAGCGAGCTTTCCACGAGCCGCGTGCAGAAGCCCGAAGAAGTGCTCTCGGTCGGCGACAAGGTGATGGCGAAGGTCATCAGCATCGATTCGAACGAGCGCAAGATCGGATTGAGCCTGCGCGAATACCAGCGCGACATCGACGGCGAAGCCCAGGCCGAGTACGGCATGAGCGGTTCGCGTGAGTCCGTGAGCATCGGCGACGTGGTTGGCGACGCCATGCCGAAGTCGCTGCTCCAGGGCGGCGGAGATCCCGGCGCGGCCGCGAACGAGATGATGTCCGAACTCAAGCAAGAAGAACCGGCCGCGGAAGCCGGCGAAGCCGCATCGGAGGCGTCGGAAGCCCCGGCCGAGAGTTCCGAAGCCGAAGCGGAAAAGAGCGAGTAACACCGGACCCGAATCCGGCTGTGCGTTTTGGGGAGCGCTGGTAGTGTGGCCGGCGCTCCACTTTTCTTTAAGCAGTCGCAGGCCGGGAACCCGACACAAGGTATGCATGCGAGGCGGAAGTCGTAACGGGGGAGTCTACGGCGTATCCGCCGAGGAGGAATGAATGGCTACGGTTCAATCGACGAAGAAGAGTCCAATGATCGGTGTCGAAATGCCTGGTGCGGAACGCATCATCCAGGTGTTGGCCGAAGAAGGCGTAGACACCATCTTTGGATACAGCGGGGGCGCCATACTTCCAACGTACGACGCGATCTTCCGCTACAACGCAGACAAGCCGAAGAACGAGCAGATCCGGCTCGTCGTCCCGGCCAACGAGCAGGGCGCGGGATTCATGGCGGCGGGTTACGCGCGGGCCAGCGGCAAGGTGGGCGTGTTCCTGGTGACCTCGGGGCCGGGCGCGACCAACTGCGTCACGCCGATCCGCGATTGCATGGCGGATTCGATTCCCGTTGTTTTGATTTGCGGCCAGGTCCCGCGCGCGGCCATCGGGTCCGACGCGTTCCAGGAAGCGCCGGTCTTCAATATCATGAGCGCCTGCGCGAAGCACGTCTTCCTGTGTTCCAACGAGAACGAACTGGAAGAAACGATTCGCTCCGCATTTCACATTGCGCGGTCCGGGCGTCCGGGTCCGGTCGTCATCGACGTGCCGAAGGATGTGCAGTTGGCCGTCGCCAAGTACAAGGGCGAAGGCATGCTGCAGTTCCGCGGGTTCGAAGAGCGTATGCATCAACTCGAGCATGCGCGGGTGACGAAGGAGGAGATCGCGGAGTTCTTCCGGCAGTTGAACGCGAGCGAGCGCCCCTTGATCTACGCGGGCGGCGGCGTCATCAACAGCAATGCGGCGGACGACCTGCGCGCATTTTCCAAGGCCTTTGGAATTCCTGTCGTGACGACCTTGCTGGGCATCGGCAGCGTGGATACGACCGACGCGTTGTCGCTGAAGATGCTTGGGATGCACGGAACGGCATACGCCAACTACGCGGTCGAAGATTGCGATTTCCTGATTGCCGTCGGTTCGCGGTTTGACGACCGGGTGGCGGGGAAGGTACCGGATTTCGCACCGAAGGCGAAGCAAATCGCCCATCTCGATATCGACGCGGCGGAAATCGGCAAGGTCAAAGCCGTGACGTGGTCTCACGCAGGCGACGCGGGCGCTACGCTGCGCGATCTGACGGAAGGCGGCAAGAAGTTCAAGAAGGACTTTTCCGCGTGGCACGAACACGTTGCGAAGCTCAAGAGCGACCACGCGTTGAGCTACAACAAGGAAACGGACCTCATCCAGCCCCAGCATGTCATCGAGGTCTTAAACGAGATCACCAAGGGCGAGGCTATCGTTACGACGGGCGTCGGGCAGCATCAGATGTGGGCGGCCCAGTATTTCGATTTTCACCACCCGCGCACGTGGCTGACGTCGGGCAGCATGGGGACCATGGGATTCGGATTGCCCGCGGCCATCGGCGCACAGATGGCTTGCCCGGACAAGATTGTCATCGACGTGGACGGCGACGGCAGTTTGCGCATGAACCTGGGCGAGCTGGAAACTGCGACGACCTACGATGCGCCGGTCAAGGTTCTCCTGCTGAACAACCTCGGCGACGGCATGGTGCGCCAGTGGCAGACTACCTATTACGGCGAACGGTTTTCCGGCAGCGACAAGTCGCTTCACAAGAAAGATTTCGTGCTCGCGGCAAAAGCGGACGGGTTCTCCTTCGTGGAACGCCTGAGCGAGAAGTCGAAGTTGCGCGAAACGCTGGAGCGCTTCGTGAAGGCCGAGGGTCCGGCGTTTCTTGAAGTCATGATCGACCAGAACGCCCACGTGTACCCGATGGTCGGTCCGGGCATGGGCTACAAGGAAATGGAGACGGGTCCGTTCATCGCCGGCCGCAAACCGGAGCTGAGCGAGATTCCAAAGCCCGATGCGGCGGCCATGCCGGAATTGTTCTAGGCGATCGATTATTTGAGTTCGCGCCGCCGGTTGCTCCTCTGGGGGCAACCGGCGGTTTTGTTTGTCTGTCCCCTGATGTACGATGTTTGCGTTTATCCGGAAGCAAATCGATTGCGTACGATCACCGGATTATCCGAACGGGATTGCGCAATGGAAGGGGTTGGTAATGAAAGCGAGCGCGCTAGGCGGTTTGGTCACCGTCGTCTTGTTCGCCTTGTCGTGCGGCGGGCCCAAGGGGGTGGCGGTCGCGCGCCTCTCCACGGACGGCGAAATAGCCGATCCCGTCTTTGTCAGCGAAACGGTGCATGGCACGTTTTACGTGGAGAACGTGGGAACGGACCCTTTCCGCATTGACAGCGTAAGGTCTCTGTGCGTATGCACCACGCCCACCGAGACGAACGAGCGCGTTGCGCCGGGCGATCGTGCCGCGATTCATTACGAAATGGTTACCGCAACGGCGCGCGAGAAATCCGTGGGAATCCTGGTGCAAACGTCGCCGCCGCTTCCAGAGCCGTTGCGCTTTACCGCGGGCGGGACCTGGAAGCCGGTCCTTGAAGTGGGCGCGGACGAGCCGGAAGTCGTCGTGGAATTTGGCGAACCCTTTGAACGCGAGATCGCTCTCCGTGTAATGGATGGCGCGGGTCCTCTTCGCGTGACCGGCGCAAAGGCACGGCAAGATTGGGCGGAAGTGTCGCTTACCGAATCCGGTAATGAAGGGCTGCCGCGACTGGTTCTCCGATCCAAGGAGATCATCCAACCCGGAACACACGACCTTCCGGTGGCCCTGGATTTTGAGCGCCAAGAACCCGGCCGCCAAGACACGACCTTAAAAGTCCGCGTTCGATCCGATATCACCATTGCGCCCGAGCGGCTCATGGTTGAACTCGCTCCAGGGGAAACGCGGCCCACTGTGGAACTCACCGTTGGAAGCGAAAGCGGCAAGCCGTTTCTGTCCCGGTCGATTCGCGCGCAGAATTTCGAGATTGTGCCCCCGGCGTTGCCGGACGCGGCGGCGCCATCTCACACCATTCCGATTACCCTCGATTTGCCGACGGACTCCGTACCCCGCGTGGGCCGGATCTTCATCGACCCAGGCGACGGCAAAGGCGAGCGCAGCGTAGACGTCTTTTTCTCCAAGAAGCGAATCCCATGAGAATCTTCCAATACCAGCCCGTAAAGTACAGCTACAGTTTCACGATGTGGCGGAACATATCCTCCGGGATTTCGCAAACGATTCCTTTCCGTAATCCGGCGTAATAGAGGGTGCTCGCATCCAGGGCCAGGAACCGGTCGAGCTTGTTCTTTTTGAATTCGTGTTTCTTGTAATAGCGCAAGTATTCCAGCATCGCGTCCTGATATGCGGTTGCGTCGTCGTTAACAAGTGCTTCGAGCACTGCACCGGCAAGGATCGGTTTCTTTTTGCCTGTTCCGATTCGACGGAGATACGCCACCATCACGTCCTTCTCGTCGCCGCAAAAGAACGACAATAGCGCGCGGTAGTACGCCGCATCCTGGGCGATCAGCTTTTCCGGTTGGCCGACCAGATCGGGGAGTTCGTGCGCGCAACGATGTAAGAGATCCCACTGTCCCGTTGCGCACAGCCAGGGAAACCAGTGGTAAAGTATAATATTCATCCAATGGTAGCCGGGCCGGATCTCAAATTCGGTGCGCCACTCCCCAAAGAAATACTCTTCGCAGGCATCCGACATGCATCGTACGGCCTCTGGGAGCGCGTCGGTTTCCCCGTGAATGTAACAACTAATCGCATACAACGCGTAACAATCCGCAATCCCCCGCACGAACCAGTCCCGCTCGGGCGTATCTAGCGCGGCCTTTTGTCGATTCTTCGCTGCAATGTCGAGATATATCTGGCTGCCATGAGGCCACTCGAGGCCCTTTATTGGGCCCTTCGGCTCAGGAGGAGGCGTTGCACGACTACGCTCAATCTTATCGAACAATTTCACCATCCCGTCCGATATTCTTACGATGAGTTTGGCAGCCCAATTCATGAATCTAGAGTCTCCTTACAAACCCCGTTTGTGGGTGCGCCGCAAGTCCTTATGGACTGGATGTGGGTTGCGGAGTTTTGCTCGGCGTGAAGAGGGAAGATTGTTCAGGTCGCCACTCTTCAAAACTCGGCCAACCGAGTATCCATTGCGAAGTGATCCACATGAACGGCACCGGGATACCGACGGCGGTCAGCACGGCATCAAAAAGTGCAAAGCCCACATATCCTCTCCAGGCGGGAAACCCCATTGCGGCAAACAACCCGTGTAGCAACATCATGACGATGGCGAGTCGTAGCGTGATGCGGATGCAGTTTCGCCACGTCTTTTGTATCTGGTTCTGTTTCGGGTCGATTAGCCACTGAACAAGCAAGATGAGTGCGAATGCGAATATGCCGGCCGTTGTGCAAACATTCGTCAAGTCTATTAGGTTGCCTATCACGACGCGTATGACTCCAATTCAGATGCTACTCAAGTCAGTTTCCCCTGCTTGCGCCAGATGGCTTCGGTGCGGGCGCGGCGTGTGGTTTGCCTGGTGCGCACGCGCTGCACCCACGCATCGATGTTCGACGGTTCCGGGAGCATGTGGCGGATGAATGGGACGAGCAGGCTATCGTCCCACTTGTCGATGAAGGAATCGTAGAGTTGCACGTGGTTCTTCAGCCGAAGTTCTTCGGTGTAGGGGCGGTTGAGGACGATGCCGTCGAGGTCGATGAAGTAGAACTGCTCGCCGTCGGGGGTGAGGATGTTCTTGCCCGCGAGATCGTTGTGGTAGGCGCCGCTGGCGCAGAGAAGATTCACCGCTTCCGCGATGCGTTCAAGGTAGCCCTGCACGACCGCGTCCTCGACGCCTTCCCGAATCATGCCATCGGCGAAGGCCTCCACGTCCACGCAGCCGTCCAGGTATTCCGTGCAGAGCACATTGCCGAGAATCACACCGAGCCGAACGCGTTCGATGAAGGCAAGGGGCCGCGCTACGGGCACGCCGCGGGCCTCGAGATGGAGTGCCGCGGTCCAGCCCTGGCGGTAGCGTCCGCGTTGGAAGGTGTGTTTCAAGACGCCCAGCCCGCCTTCGCCCCGGCTTCGTTTCACGATCCACTCGCCCACGTGCAGGGTCTCGGCTTTTCGTGACGCCTTGAGGATCTCCCCGGGTTTGCGGAGGTAATCGAGCACGGCGTCCAACGGCACGTCCGAACGCCGCTGAATGCGGAGCCCGTTAGCGAAGTCCGTTTGAACGTCGTTATCCGGCATGGGTTTTCTCGTGGGGAGATGACATCTGAAGATTCACTTGTGCGGGTCCAGTTCGCTCAGCTCCCCGTCCGTCGGTGGGCGTTCTTCCCACTCAAAGATTTTTCCATAGCCTTCCTGAATCGCCGTGAACCATTCCGGCGCCATGTTGTTCTTAACCCAAGACCGGCGCAACCGGAGCAGGTTTCGCCCGCGCGCGGATTCGGAAACGCGTTCCACGCGGCGCGCGTTGTCGAAGTCGATGAGTACCACGTCGCCGTTGTCGTCGCGGATCAGAATGTTCTTCACCTGGAGGTCGGCGTGGACGACGCCCAGTTCGTGCATGCGCAGAATCACTTCGCCCGCTTTCCGGCACATGGCCGGCGCGTCAGCCGGGTGTTCCGCGCAGAAGGCGAGCAGGTCGGTCGCATCCATCCAGCGCGTGGCGAAGGCGCCTCGATAGACGGGACCGCGCCGCTCCCACACGACGCCTAACGGCTCCGGTACGGGAAAGCCCGCGTCGAACAGATACCCGTGAACCGTCCACTCGCGCCGCGGCCGGTTCACGAAGAGATACGATTCCTTGAGGATGAAACGGACGGCCCCGCCGCGACGGTAGGGGCGCAGGAGGCCGGCGCCGTCGGTCAATGGGAAGCGGTACACAGCGCCGCGGCCGCGGCTGGCGATGGGGTCGCATCCCGCGCGATCAAAGAGCGCGGCCTCAACGGCCGGGTCGGCACTGCGCACGATGGCCGTCTTGCCGGAACTATAAAGGGTCCGTTCCAAGAGGATCTCCAAGTCAAATCGATCATGTAGCGCAGGCGTCCCCGCCTGCATTCTTCATGGCGATCGGATGCACCTTCGCACCGTTGCAGGCGGGGACGCCTGCGCTACATGAGGGGCTCAAAGGGCATTGCCCGCATCTCTTTCGCACATGATGCGTCAGGTCGAAAGTGGAGTCAAAAAAAGTAAACTGTTTCGTGCATCCTTGTGGTGCAGACTTCCAGCCTGCGAACGGGGAGCAGGCTGGAAGCCTGCACCACAATTTGGCCGTCTTTCGGGCCACGCCAATTCAGCCCGTGCCGATTCGCGGGCGAGCGCGCTCGTTTGCTACACTCGGCGGGTTATGGAGTGCAACTTCAAATTCGAAATCGAGGCGGAAGATCCGGCTTGCGGCGCGCGCGTGGGCAGGGTATGGACGCCCCACGGCGCGATCGAGACGCCGGTGTTCATGCCGGTGGGCACGCAGGGGTCGGTCAAGGCCCTTTCCCAGGAGGACCTGTACGACGTCAACGCCCAGATCATCCTGGGGAACGCCTATCACCTCTACCTGAGGCCGGGAACGGAAACGCTCGAAGCCGCGGGCGGATTGCACCGGTTCATGGGATGGGAGCGGCCCATCCTCACTGATTCCGGCGGGTTCCAGGTGTTCAGCCTGGGGCACCTGAACAAGGTCACCCCCGACGGTGTGACGTTTCAGAGCCATATCGACGGCTCGCGCCACGTGCTCAGCCCCGAAAAAGCCGTCGACATCCAGATCTCCATCGGTTCCGACATCATGATGTGCTTCGACGAATGCACCGCGTATCCGGCCACCCGTGAGGCGGCGACCGAATCCCTCCGGATGACGGCCGACTGGGCGGCGCGGTGCAAGGCCCGCTGGACGGAACGGGGAGTCAACGCTCAGGCCCTCTTCGGCATCGTACAAGGGAGTACCTACGAAGATCTGCGCCAGGAGAGCGCCCAAAGAACCGTGGAGATCGGGTTTCCGGGCTATGCCATCGGCGGCGTAAGCGTGGGCGAAAGTAAGGAAGAGATGGTGGCGGCGGTGGAGTGGACGGCGCCCTTGCTACCGCGCGAGAAGCCCCGATACCTTATGGGTGTAGGGCCGCCGGAGGACATTCTGGAGGCGGTCGAACGTGGGGTTGACATGTTCGACTGCGTGTTGCCCACCCGAAACGCGCGGAATGGGAGCCTGATCACGTCGCAGGGACGAGTGAATATCAAGAATGCGGTCTACGGGCGCGATTTTGGACCCCTCGATCCGGGCTGTGGGTGTGTGGTATGCGGGAAGTACAGCCGCGCGTATCTCTCGCATTTGTACCGGTCTGGAGAGATTTCGGCGTTGCGGTTGAATACTTTACACAACGTCAGCTTTATGCTACACTTTGCCGCTACCGTGCGTCAGGCCATTCGGGCTGGCCGTTTTTTGGAGTTCAAGCGCGAATTCCTCCATGCGTATACGGCTGAATAGGCCGTATTTTGCCCAAATTTCTGCGAAGGAGCGTCTGTTGTGATCGAACGAAGTATCGCCCTGTTGTATCAAGGGATGGTTCTTGCCCAGACCGAGGGCGGCGAAGGCGCGGCCGAGGCGCCGCGAGGCCCGGGCTCGGAACTGTGGTTATTCTTCATCGCCTTCATGGCCATCATGTATTTCCTCATGATCCGCCCCAATCAGAAGCGGGAGAAGGAACGGCGGGAGATGCTCGCCGCCTTGGCCAAGGGGGACAAGGTCATCACCACCGGGGGCGTTTGCGGGACGATCGTCGGGCTGAACGAAAAGTCGGTGGTCATTCGCGTGAGCGACGAGCCGCCGGTGAAGATCGAATTCCTGCGGGCCGCCGTCACGCGCGTGGCGAAGGAAGAGAAAGAAGAAAAGGAAAAATAACCGGGACCGCGCGACTGAAACGCGCGCCCGCGAGAATGTGACGCTGCCCCATGGCAGCCCATGCACTGGAGTCACCCATGAAAAAGCACCTCGGACGTACCCTCATCATCTGCGCGACCCTGATCGTGGCCGCGATCTATGTCTACCCGACCCTCGGGTGGATGACGCTTTCCGAAGAACAGCGTGCGGAGCGGCTGGAGCAGTGGAGGCAGGAAGACAGCCGTGTCGAGCGGCTTTCCTTCTGGGACCAGACCGTCCGCGATGTTACGCGCTGGGCACAGTTTGACCGGGACATGGTGATCAACCTGGGTTTGGACCTCCAGGGCGGCGTGCAGATGGTCGTCGGTATCGACTACGACAAGCTGGATCCCGAAGTGCGGCAGCGGCGCATCGACCAGGGCTGGACCGATGCGGACATCCTGGAAGAAATGCAGCAGCAGGTGCTGCGCACGATCGAGCGGCGTTCCAGCGAATTCGGCGCGAAAGAACCCATCATCCAGACCATGGGCGACCGCCAGATCCAGGTGCAACTTCCCGGCGAAAAGGATGTAAACCGTGCGAAGGAACTGATTCTCAGGACCGCGTATCTGACCTTTCACATCGTCGCAGGCCCCGACCAGACCGCCAACGTGTTCCGGGACATCGACGAACATTTTGAAGGTGATTTGCTGAAACGGCTCCAGCGTCCCGCGCCGGGATCCGAAGGCATCCTGCAGGTTCCGCAAGACCAAATTGATTACGTGCGCGAGTTGATGAGGGAGGCACAAGGGGTCGAGGGACTGATTCCGGAAGATGTGATGATTGCATTCAGCGGCGATCCGAAGCCCTGGGAACCGCCGGTATACCATATTTATCTCTTGAAGAAAGAGACGATGATGACTGGTGACGGTCTCACGCAGGCTGTGGCGCGGCCGGACGACCGCTCCGGCGGCAGCAATTGGCAGATTCTCTTCGGCCTCGATACCACCAGTGGCCGCGTGTTCGGCGAACGCACGGAAGCGAATATTGGAAACCCCATGGCCATCGTGGTAGACGGGGTTGTTGAATCAGCCCCGGTCATCCAAAGCCAGATCACGACGAGCGGCAGCATTACGGGCCGCTTCTCGCGCGAAGAGGCGCAGGACCTCGCCATCGCACTGAACTCCGGTTCCCTGCCCGTCCCCATCGTGGAAGAGCAGACCGGCGTCGTCGGCGCGCGACTCGGGGAAGAGTCCATCCGCAAGGGCGTATGGTCCGCCATCATCGGGCTCGTCATCGTGATGGTGTTCATGCTTGTGTACTACCGCGTGGCTGGTGTCATCGCGAACATCGGCCTTGCGGTGAACGCGTTGCTTATCATTGGGGCCTTGGCCTATTTCGGCGCGACATTGACCTTGCCCGGTATTGCGGGTTTGATCCTGACCATCGGTATGGCGGTGGACGCGAACGTGCTCATCTTCGAGCGCATTCGCGAGGAACTGCGGAACGGCAAGTCCTTGATGGCATCGATTGACGGCGGGTTCGCGAACGCGACTTCGGCGATCATGGACTCGAACGTGACGACCCTCATCGCGGCGGGCGTACTCTTGCAGTTCGGCTCCGGCCCCATCGAAGGATTCGCGGTCACGCTCGGTATCGGCGTGTGCGCCAGCGTGTTCACGGCCCTCGTGGTGACGCGCGCGATTTTCGACTTCGTCGGCGAACGCCGAATGGTCAAGAACCTGACCATGCTCAGCGTCGTGAAACACGACATGGGGATTCCCTTCCTGAACTACCGCCGCGCCGGCGTAATCATCAGCATCGTCGGTATCGCCATCGGTCTTGGGCTGTTCGGCGCCCGGGGTGACAAGAACTTTGGCGTAGATTTCACGACGGGTACGAACCTCATCTTGAGCCTTCAGACCGATAACGATATTTCGGTCGCGGATGTGCGCGGGCCATTGGAAACAGCGAACTTCATCGATCCGACCGTTACCGCCTATGAGGAAGAGGACGTGGAGCAGCCGAACCGTTTCATGGTCCACCTCGGCGACACGGGTTCAACCGTCGAAGAAGGCACAGCCCAAAGCACCATTGGTGGCCGCGTCCAGGAAACGCTTGCGCCGCTGGTTGACGGGGATGCCGAGCGGGTCGCCATCGAGAAGGAAGACATGGTGGGGCCGACCGTGGGGCAACAGCTCAAGTGGGACGCGCTGAAGGCCGTGATCTACTCGATCTTCTTCATCATCGCCTATCTTTGGTTCCGGTTTGAGTTGCGGTTCTCGGTGGGCGCCGTGGTCGCCCTGGCGCACGACGTGGCCATCACGCTGGGCCTGTTCGCGCTAACCGGACGCGAGATTTCGCTGGCGGTCATCGCTGCCGTTCTCACCATCATTGGTTACTCGCTGAACGACACGATTATCGTGTACGACCGGATCCGTGAAGACATGAAACTGCTGCGGGGCCGCGGCTTGAGCCTGCTGGAGATTATGAACCGCGGCATCAACGAGACGCTGAGCCGCACCTTGCTGACCAGCGGCACGACCATGTTCGTGGTGCTCGTGCTCTACTTCTTCGGCGGCGAAACCATCAACGACTTCGCGTTCGCGCTCATTGTTGGTATCGTCGTGGGTACTTACTCGTCCATCTTCATCGCGGCGCCGGTGGTGTACTTCTGGAGCCGGTTCCGTCCCGCGAAAGCCAGTGCGAAAGCGGAAGACAATGCACCGACTTCCCGCCGGCGCAAGAAGCGCACCAAAGGCGAAGACTCCGTCGAAAACCCCGCGTAACGAAATACGCTGAGAGAACAACACAGGCGCCGAACCCGCACCCGGGTTCGGCGCCTTTTCGATCGTCCGATGGCTCCGTAGAAAAATAGGGACAGGCACCATTTTTCCTTCTCTGCGATCGAGCATTTTCTCAATAACGGAGAAGGAAAATGGTGCCTGTCCCTATTTTTCTCCCCATTTTTCTCCCAATTTCTCCCGTCTTTTCCCTCACTCCCGGCGGACGCCGCTGGGGCGTCGAACGGGATCGCGTACGGGATACTCGAGCCGCCAGACCTTAGGCAGTTGTTCCTCGTATTCATGCGCGTACGCGGTCAGCCGTTCCACGACCTCGGGGCGCTCCTTCTGCATGGGGACGCTTTCCTGCGGGTCTGCCTCCACGTCGTAGAGTTCCGGTTCCTTCAGTAGCGCGTCGCCGTGGGCAAGATGGAGTTTCCAAGGCCCCTCGCGGAGCGTGTTGACGCGTTCGAGGTAGACCCACACGAAAGGCTCCTCCCGCGCGATTTCGCCGGACTGCGTCAGCACAGGCCAGATATCCGCACCGTCGTACACGCGGTCCGCCGGTAGTTCGCCGCCCGCTAGACCGAGCAACGTGGGAAACACATCGAGGGCCGTGCAGGGGGTGTCGATTTCCGCGCCCGCCGCGATTGTTCCGGGATACCGCGCAATGAGCGGCACGCGGAGTCCTCCTTCGTAATGCTCGCGAATGCGGCCACGGAGACCGCCCGTATCGCCGTCGCGCAACATGGGGCCGTTGTCGCTGCTGAAGATGACGAGCGTGTTCTCGGCGAGACCCGCGTCATCCAGCGCGGCCAGCAGGCGTCCAACTTCGGCGTCCATATACTCCAGGGCGTCCTGGTAGGCCGAGCGCCCTTCATGACGCCGCTCCGGGGGAAGATTGATGGGAGGATGGGGCAGCGTGTGGTTGAAATACACGAAGAAGGGCCGGTCCCGCGCCTCTTGAATCCACGCGATGGCGTCATCGGTGAGACGCGTTGTCACGTCCTGGACCTTGTCGCCGTCGAGCCGGTCCACGGCCTCGTTATCCCGGATCAACAACGTGGGCGACATATCCATGCTGTAGGGCAGGCCCAAGTAATGGTCGAATCCCCGCTGGCGCGGAAGAAACTCCTTGCGATCGCCCAGATGCCATTTGCCGAAGGCGGCGGTGGCATACCCGGCGGAGCCCAGCGCGTTGCCCAAGGTAATCTCGTCGGCGGGCAGACCGCTTGGACTGTCGGGCCGTAACACATCGACGACGCCGCAGCGCCAGGGTTGCCGTCCTGTCAGCAAGGCCGCGCGGGAAGGGCTGCACACGCTGTGCGCCACGTAATACTGCGTCAAGCGGGCGCCTTCGCGCGCGAGCGCGTCGATGTTCGGCGTCTTGATCGTGGTGTTGCCATAACAGCCGAGATCGCCGTAGGCCAGATTGTCGGACCAGATCCAGAGGATGTTCGGCGGGGCCGGCGCTTGCGCGGCCGCGGAGTGTCCGAAGGCCGCGGCGGTCAACCCGGCGGCGCTCGCGGCTAGAAACTGTCGCCGGGTCCAACGTTCGTGCGATAAGCGGTACGAGAATGACATCGCGCTCTCCTGAATGCTCTCAGCCGAAGCGGCAGAAGACTTGGCCCTCGCCAGCTTCGATATTGAGCGAAAGGGGCGCTAGATTTCCAGCCTGGAAGGCGCCGATGGCAGCCGCGGGATGGATAAAGCGCGGCGCAACGTATCGATCTGATCGCGTAGCCAGATCACATCGGAATTCTCGGGGGCAATCTCCTTGACGATCTCGTATTGCTCTTCGCACTTCTCAAGGGAAAGCGCAACGGCCTTGCGCCGGTCGAGGCCGGGGAGGCTCGATCGATCTTCGACGATGGTGAGGACCAATCCCAGGTAGATCTTTGCGAGATTGATGTGGCTGATGAGTTCAAAGTAGGTGTCGTCGAACCGGGGGATGGGGCTGACTTTACCTTGCCGCTCGAAGAGCGCAATCGCCGTTAGCAGTTCCCCTTGGGCGATTCCCAACCAGCGATTGTCGTCGGACGCGAAATAGCAGGTGCCGAGATAAAAATGGGCGCCCGCGTGGTTGGGGTTGTCCAGGAGAAAGCGCTTGAATGCATCAATGGCTTCGTTGTAACGCTGGTCGAGATAGAGCGTTTCGCCCGTGGCGAACAGGTCTTCTTCCGGCGGGCGGCTGCACGCGGACGTTAACAGGGCGGCAAGCGCCACTGTCATGAACAGCGCAATGACGCGCTCTCGATGCCGCCGGACCGGTCCGTTCACGATGTCCTCGCTATTGAGTTGCGGTTCCATTCTCCCAACGAGGCTGAATCCGGAAGAACCCGGTGCGCGCGCCGACTCGGCAGAACACCGCGATCTCATCCGGCTTCTCCGTCTTGAGCTTCTCCACGGCAGCTTTGTAATCATCCAGGTTCGTGACGGGATGGCCACCGAAATTGAGTATGATCGTGCCGGGGATAATCTCGGCAAGCGAAGCCCAACTGCCGGACTTCACGCGCCGTACGATAACGCCCTGGACGTCCTCCGAGAGATTCAGCAGGATTCGAACGTCGGTCGTAATCTCGCGGACCGTCAGGCCGAAGACTTCGTCTTCAAACTCGCCGGCGTCGCGGGCGGACTTCGGGCGTTCGGCCAGGGTCACCGTCAATTCGACAGGTTCGCCGTCGCGCAGGACCGTTACGGGAACGGTCTTGCCCGCGCCCACATCGCGCACGAGTTTCGTGAAACCGAGCACTTCCCGGTCCTGCTTGGCCTTGACCGGCACCCCGTCGAAGCGCGTGATCACGTCGCCCATTTGCAGGCCGGCCGCTGCGGCCGGCGACCCGGGAATGATCGTACCGATGACGACGCCGCCGTCCGGGGCCAGCCCCCAGTAGTCGGCCAAGTCATTCGTGAGCGGTTGCGTGAATACGCCCAGGAAGGCGCCCTCGCCTTCCGGTTTTTCATCATCCTCGCTCGGAGGGTTCTCGATGAATTCCTGATACAACGCGGTCTGATACACGAGCGGATGCCCGCTGCGCACGTAAAGCTCTCCACCTTCCGTTGAGGACAGGTCAAAACCGACCACGCCAACGACTTCGCCTCGGGCATTGATCACGGGCGAACCGACGAAGCCGAAAAGCAGCCTTTCATCGATGCAGTAGGTGGTGCGCGGCTTTTCGATGATGGACCCGACGCGGCGGACGAGCACCGACCGGCTGAAATCGAGCGAGTCGCCGAGCAGTCCGATCAGCATGAGGGGTTCGCCGAGGCCCAGCGTCCGATCGGCGAACTGGACGTACGGAAACGAGATGTCCTCGTCCGTTTCAATCTGTACGAAGCAGACGTTTACGTCTTCCGGTTTACGCAAGAGGCGCGCATCGTATTCTTTTTCGTTATCGCCCTCGCCAACCGCGACGCGGATGGCGAACGGCTCGGAATCGTCCACTTGCATGTGGCCGTGGGCCATGACGAGGCCGTCTTTGGAAACGAGCAACCCGAGGGCGCGCGTGTTGCGCCGGCTGGTGCGCCCCGTGTTGGGATTGGTGATCTCGGACGCGTACTTCACCACGCACACGGCCGGCGCGACTTTGTCGTACGCGGACTGAACGAAGGACGCCGGCATCTCCTGGGCAAGCGCCCCGGAATGCGCCACGAATCCGGCGAGCACCACTGACATGATCCGACCGATCATTCCTCTAAGCCTCCTTCGATTCCTTCGGATTCAACGGGCAGCCCCGCGTCCGTTTCCTCGACTTCTTCCTGTTTGATCAGCACGAACCGGGTCAATGCGCCGCGTTTCACGTCGAGCAGGACCAGCCGCTGGCCGGATTCCACGCGCTGATTGTAGAGTTCCTTGAATTGGGTCAAGTTCTCGATGGGCGTGTCATCCACGGCAAGCACTATGTCGCCCTGGTTCAGGCCGGACTCCGCGGCGATCCCGCCCACCTGGGTGCCGGAAATGAACACGCCTTCGCTGGAGGCGAGCTGCGCGCGACGAATGATCGCCGGGGTCAGTTCCGTCGCGGTAAATCCCCAGGATGCGAACTCCACCTCTTCCCCCTTGAGGTCGCTACGTTCCGCGGTCGTAACGGGTATCGATATCTCCTCGTTGCCGCGCGCGATCACGGCGGTCACCGATTCCCCGATGGGAAGCTCGGCGATCAACTGCCGGACCTTGGGCAGATCCTCGACAAACCGTGCGTTCGTCTCCCTGCCGTTGACGGACAACAGCACGTCGCCGGGTCTGATCCCCGCATCCGATCCGGGGGAAAGGGGATCCACATCCGCAACGACGACGCCTTGCTGGTCGGGGTCGTCGGTTCGGCTGGTAGTCTCTTGCAATGTGAGGCCCAACCAGCCGCGACGGACGCGGCCATGCTGAATGATCTCATCAATGACCATGCGCGCGGTGGCGGCGGGGATTGCGAAGCCGACATTTTCCGCGCCGCCGAGGCGTCGCGCGTTGACCCCAACGACTTCGCCCTTCAGGTTAACCAAGGGTCCGCCGCTGTTGCCGGGGTTGATGGCCGCGTCGGTCTGGATCCAGGTGTTATACGGCGACACCATTTCCTCTTGGTCGCCCAGATACCTGTCGGTCACGCTGATAATACCCATGGATACAGACCGCGAAAGACCGTGGGGGCTGCCAAGGGCCAGTACGATCTGACCCGGCTCAACGCGAGGCGATCGGGTGAAATTCACCGTGGGCAAGTTGTCCCGTTCCATGATCAATTTGAGAACGGCGAGGTCGGTGTACCGGTCAGTGCCGACCACTTCGGCGTCGACTTCCTCTTTGTTCCAGAGGACGCAACGCACCAGCGTACTTTCGCCCGCCACATGCTCGTTGGTTACGACATAGCCGTCCGGCGAGACGATGAATCCGCTGCCCACGACCGAGACTTCCTCGCGCCTGCCCCCCTGGAAGACTTCTTTTACGGGCCGAATGTGCACGAGCGCCGGGGCGACCTTGTCCTTGGCGCGGATTACGGCGCCCTGCATGCCCGTGCTTGTCGTGGCACAGCCCGCGAGCAGGGTCAAGGCACCTACAGCAATGGCGAGGGTCTTATTCAACGCGTGTCTCCTCACGATCAACGTATGAGCGCGGCGTACGCCGCATCCCGCTTGGGCAACTCAATCGAAACGAGCAACCACACCTATCCTATTCCGGGAAATGATCCAAACGGGGACGGGCAGGCGCAGGAGTGCATTCGCAGACCCATCCAAACCCTGTCAGGGGACCGGAAACTAGTCCATCTGAAACCCCTGGTTCTCAAACCAGTCCCGAAGTTCGTCTTCCCGAGTATCAAGCGTTTCCCGGTCGTAAATCGCCTCGATCTTTCGAATCTGCTCCGCCAACTCCGGGCGCTCCTGAATGGTCTCGTCCAACTGCTTCTCAAAGGCCGCGCTCAGCCGTTCCAGCTCTTTCAGGTTCAGGTCCAGGGACAGCATCGTCCCGACCTTTTGAACTGCGGTCTTGATGCACTTCGTGTTCTTTCCGTCCACGTAAGTAGGGATACCCGCCACCAGCGTGGCGAGGCTCAGGCCGCGGTCCCGAACCCGCGTCGTCAGGTAGGTGATGAAGCTGCCCGGGCCTTCGTAGTCCGACGGGGTCACGCCGTGTTCCTCGAGCCAGGGAAGCATGCCGGCGTCGGATACCGAACCGAAAAAACGGGGTTCGCGAGTATGGGGGACCAGACCGGCGACGCTTCCGACGAAATGGAGCGTGGTAACGCCGCAGCTCGCGGCCAAATCCAGGATGCAGTCGGCGTAGGCGCTCCACGCCATGTTCGGCTCTTTTCCGGTAAACAGGATTAAGTTCCGATCTGGAACGCAATAGAAGGCGTTGTCCGGCTCGGTGAACTCCTCGATCAGTCCGTCCGAGATCCGCACGTGCGGCCGGAAGAGGGCCGTAACCTCCATAGAGCCGGGCATGTTGTAGATGTAGAACGGAGCGGGATCGATTTCCGCGATCCGGTCACCGGCCAGGGCGTTAACCAGGTAGTCGACCGTGCCGGTGGACACGTCGCCGCCGTCCATCCAACCGGTAAATCCCATGACGAGGCGGGCATCCTGGAGCTTGGGAAGGTCAAATGTTCGAAGGTACTGCGAAATCATATGCCTCGAGTTTCTGAGCGCCGAGCGGCGCCCCGCGATGCAGCCAATGAATGTACTCTATCGACACCGGGGACGCGTTTCAAGAGGGCCCACGCGGCGATTCTCACCGGTCCACATACACCAGCGGCGTCTTCAATTCCTGCCCTGTGTGGGCGGCCCACAGCTCGAGGTATCCCAGCATCAGGGTGTCCGCCCGGGTAATGGCCTCGTAGTGGTCCGCCTTGCTCGATGCACGCGGAAGGGCGCACCCGTCGCTCAAGAATAACTCGTGCGCCGTCTTGGCTAGTGTATCGGCGCGGTCAAGGTAGCGTGCTTCTTCCGAAATCCGGTGTGCCCCCACGAGCAGGCAAATGGCGTCCCCGAGAGCGCCGGGGTAAACGTGAATGTCTTCAGGGGGATCCGAGTCCAGGTAGCGGTTCGCCGCATCCAGAATGAGCGCGCGATAGCCGTCGGACGGCTGTTGTTCGTAGCGGAGGAGGCATAGATTGGCAACCTGCGCCACCGTATGATCGCCATAGCCCGTAGCCCATGTATCGGCGAAGCTGGTTTGTTCTTTGCCGAGCGTCTTCGTGTCGGCGAGGGTGACGAAGCCCTCGCCGTCGGGGCCAGGGGCGTGGGGAAGCCGGAGGAATACGTCGTCGATTTTTCCAGCACACGCGAGCATGAGATCGGAAGTCTTACGCGGCACGCGTTGCGCGCCCGCGTGCAAGTCTACTGCCAGCGATACATTGCTCGGAGGCCACATGAGCGTGCCATTCGAGCGGGAGGCGCTTTCGGAGGGAATGGCGCCGCTTTCCGGATTCCGGCGCGATTCGAAGTAGTTCACCAGCGTCTCGATGGCGTGAAGAAACTCCGGGTCGCCGGTCTCGGCATAGGCCTGCGCCCAGGTGGCGATATAGAAGCCGCCGTGGCGCGGGTATTCCGAGTTTGTTCCCGGCTTGTGGGTGCTGTAGCTCGCGTGCCGGGAGAAATTCCCCGTGGCGTGGTCGCCGATCTGATGTTCCCAAACGCCATGGGCGAAGGCCTTGACCGGCTCGCGCGCCAAGTCGAAGGAAACATCCCACAGCGCCCAGGGCCGGTAATACTCGTGCGTGTCGCTCGCGGGCCGGTCGATGCGCGTCTCGGTCTTGAAGTCCCAGCCGATGTGCTCGCCCCACGCGAACAGGCCGGTCGTGGGGCTTTGGCAGTGGGTGAAGAATAACTGGAGCGCTTCGTCCGCGGCCTTTTTGTATTGGATATCGCCCGTGATTTCGGACAGGGCGTACAAAATCATGTAGAGGTTTTGGTCCTGCATGGGGTTGGCGCCGGTCAAGGTGCGGTCGTGCGGCCGAATGCCCCATTCCTCGCGCGGGATGGCGAGGGCGGTTTCCAAGGCGGGGCCGTCCAGCAGGGTCAGCGCTTGCCTATCGAGGGCTGCGGCAAAGAGGGGAGTATGCATGTCGCCGTACGTGTCACGCCCGTGAGCAATGAGCGTGTCCGCATAGGCCTTGACGGAGGCGAGCAAGGTGTCTGGATCGGCCGCCGCGGCGTCTTGAGGTTGCGCCCACGCAGAGAGAGACAAACCTGCGACCAGGAGAATGGCAACACTCCGTAGCATCAAATGACCCCTTTCAGTTCTATCCTCTATCGTCCCAGAAAGACTTCGACCACGGCGACGTCGCCTGGCGCCAGGACCGTCCGCAACCCGTTCGCGGGCACGTTCCATTGGAAATCTCCCATCCGGGATTCAAACCGGTTCGGGGCGTTTCCGGCGAAGGAGAGCAAGCAATCCCGTTCGCCTTGCTCGTCCATGACGGCGGGTTCGGTTGGGACTTTGGTGACGCCATTGTTATTGATCAGGCCGATGATGAAGCCCGAGGCGGTCTGGTTGATTAGGAGCTGAACGTCAGCCGTCGTAGACACGGGCACAAAGGCGTCCACGAGCGACCGCAAGACCGCGCCGGCGACAGGGACCAATCGATCATCTGAATCCAGCCAATGCTCGGTCGCGGACACGATAACGGCGCCCTGTCCCACGCGGCGCCATGCCACTAGCGGCGCACCCGACTCAGTCCACGCGAGGGCCAGGACATCGCGATCAAGCCGCATGGGCCGGTAGGGTATGGGGCACGCGATTGGCGGGACCGCCTGGAGCGCAGTCTGGATGCCGGTGGCGTGCAGCGGGCGCGGCGAAAGCGATATCCCGAGAAACGTTTGTGGAAACGATGCCGCGTGCGCGCTGTCCACGACGAGGATACCGCCTCGCTTCACGTAGTCTTCGAGATCGCGGCGCTGCGATTGCGTGATTTCAAGATTGCCCAACAACCAGAGCACGCCGTAGCTCTCCAGAACCGCAGACGACGCGTCGTTGGTAACGACGTCGAAGACGTCGCCGTATGGACCGTTCGGCAGGTATCCGCGCTCGAAATCGAGGCGTTCCTCCCAGTTGTAAGCGTGAGTGAACACCTGTTCCATCGAGGCGGCGCCGCGATCCGGCTCCCACACGCCGAAGACCTTTTCCCGCAACCGCCAGCCATGATCGAAATCGACAAGAAAAGCGATGGGCGTGTAGGGAACTCCGCGAATCTTGTGCGCGTCCGCATACTCGTACCAACGCGAAAAGGCATCGCCGTGTTCCGACATGGTGAAGCGATTGGGAGATGTCTCGCGCACGAAGACGGAACCGTGAAACGCGTCCGACTCGTGATGCACGAGCGAAGCGCCGGAAAGGTACGCAGCCATGGCCATGCGGAACTCCAGGGATGGCGAATGCCCGCAATCGGGACCCGTGGCGATGTCCGGCGGCGACCACCGTACGCGTGGCTCTTCCATTGGCCGGAACCGGGAATCGAGGACCGCGCCGCGAAACCAGTTCGAGATGTAGGCGCCCCAGGGGCGGCCGCCGTATTGCCGGGCGGCGCCGCGAATCATCGCCATTTGCAGTGGCACGCAGGGCATGTTTTCGCCGATTTCCGCGTAGCACATGGGAGCGCCCCAGGCGTAGGCCTGATGGGCCACCATGCAGTAGCCTTCGCCCGCGTAGATCCGGCCGTGCGTCAGGTCCATCAGGCGCTTGAAGTCTTCATGGAAAATCTCGGTCGCTTCTTCGGAATCGTCCGGTTTGGTGGCGGCGTCTTCGAGTTGGTCCTTCCAGACGCGATACGCCCACTCGTGGACCGGGAATCCGAGGAAGCGGTCCCCGGCCATGGCCACGACGGCGTCGTAGACGGGATCGGGATAACGCCCGGCAGGTTGGAAGTACCCGTTCATGAGAAAGAAGGGCACCTCCGAATCTTTCATGGCCATCCACGCGGGATGTGTCGGCGAGAACATGCGCGCCGTTTCCGTTGCGGGCGCATCGATCCGGGGGATCGCGTCGCGAATGAATGGTTCGTCGGCGAGCCCGTATCGTGCCCATGTTTCGGGCATGTAGGTCGATACAGTCCACGAGTCCTTGCCCGCAATTTCCGGCAGTCCCCACTTTGCGGGGACTCGGTAGGCCTGTCCCCATTCTGCTATGGCGGTGACAAATTCCTCGCGCGAGGGCAGGAGTACCGGGACGGATCGGACCGTATGGATGGGTATGGGTTCGTATCGGGTTTTCGTTTTTCCGCCGATGGTTTCCAGTGTGAGGTCCAGTTCGAGCGGGATGGGGTTGTCGCGGAAATAGGGAATCGTGAGCGGTCCTTCCTTGGCGGGAGCCACCGTCGCGCCGATGATGCGATCCTGCTGCCGCAGTACGGCGACCAGATTCCGGTTGCGATAGGAGCGCGGCAGGTCGACTACCGCCGTCGCGAATGGCTGATTCCGGTTCAAGTCCGGGACGGTGACGCGCAATTGTCGCGGTGGGCGACGATTGCCTTGGTTTGTCACCTGCCGGTATGTCGGGCTTATGGGAAGAACGCACCCATTTAGGTCCGGCCCATTGCGGGGGTGCGTCCAACCACCGCGGGCTGCGGTCGAGAAACAATAGAGCCGCGCACATTCGGTTGCCGCCAGAAGTTCAAGCAGCCCGTCGCCGTTGAGGTCGGAGAGGACGAGTCCTTCGCGCACGTTGCCGCGGACGGGAATCTCTTGCTCTACGACGCCGGCCAGGGATGCAATGACGATGTTCCAACCATTTGCGGCCAATACCAGTTCGGCCTCATCGTCATTATCCACGTCTGCAATCAGCGGCCGCGCGACGTAGTCGCCCGCGGGTAAGGCGTGCTGCTCGAGGACCGTTCCCGTTGCACCGACAATGGCGATTTCTCCGTGGGCGCTGACGGTGATGACTTCACGTCCGGCGGATTCGTGCACGTCTGCCAACGCGGGAGAACCGAGCGCGGTCGTGCCCGCCCGGCATCGCCAGAGTTCCTGTCCGGTTACGGCATCTACGGCGTAGAGCCATCCTTCCTCGTCACCGACGAGCACGCAGGGGCTCCCCGGCACCAATTCCGCCACCAGCAAGTCACCGTGCCGGGGAAATCGCGCCGCGCGATGTTCCGTCGCGAACTGCCAGAGCGGTTCGCCGTCGCCCTGTACGCAGTGGACGACGCCGTCGACGGATTGGGCGTAGACCGCCGACGCGTCCATGAAGATGGGGGCCACGACCGGGGACGAATCGAAAGAACTGCGGGCGTCGTATCGCCAGAGCACTGACAGACGCCGGTCCAGCGCGGTCAACAACCCGTCACGTCGGGCGCAGACCACCTCCTGCCGTCCAGAACGATTGAGATCGCCGAAACAGGGGGCCGTTCCTATGCGCGGTTCACCCGGCAGCGCGACATACAGGTTAAGTCCCGCGCCGAAGCCGGCCAGGCTCAAGGTGCCATTCGATTCCTGGAATGCAAAAAGCCGCGACCGCTCGTCAAGAGGTTCGCTTATCGCTATGGAACCCTCTACCCAGTTCGCGCGGCGGTAGTTGCTCTGTAACGCGCCGTCGGCTCCGATGCACCAGACCGTGCCGTCGAAGCGTGTCGACAGATAGATCTCCTGCAGCCCGTCGCCATCCTGGTCGACCGCCGCGGGGAGCGAGCGCGCCGACGACACGACATCAAAGTGCCACTGTTCTTCAACGGCCAGCGCCGCAGGCCCTGTGGCCAGTCCGGCCGTCAGGAACAGCAGGACGATGGGTCGCCACGTGTTGACGAGAGGATGAGCGCCATAGAATTTCGTGTTCAACATTCACTGCATTGTACCGTTGCGGGAACCACTCCGCCAACGGCAATATCTTGCTTTCGCATGGTTGCTTTTCGTCATGCCATCACGTACAAAAGAGGACTTGGCGAATGGCTGTCTGATTTGCCTGTCCGGAGGTCCTATGCATCACCCTGTCCGTCTTGCCGCTGCCGTTGTTTTCATGGCACTTGCCGCCGTACTCCCGGGCTGCGCGCCCGACACGGAAGTTCCGGTCCGGCCCGCTGCGCCGCCGCCCGCCGCGCCGCAGGGGTTCGCCACCGCCGATGAGGCCATGAAGGCCGTCATGGCAGGGCAAGTGCCCCTGGTGAATACTTCCATTGAGATTCCGCCGGACGTGGTAGAGACCAAGGGCATCGAGTATGGCCGCGTGGGTGATCGGCCCCTGTTGCTGGACCTCTACATGCCGGTTTCGCCACCGAACCCTGTGCCAGTGCTCATCTTCATCCACGGGGGCGGCTGGTACAAGGGCGACAGTTCGGATTACAAGTACTACACCGTTCGCTATGCAAAACAAGGCTACGCCGCGGCAACCATCTCATACCGGCTGAGCGATGAAGCCAAGTTTCCTGCCGCCGTGGAAGATGCCAAATGCGCCGTCCGCTGGGTCCGGGAAAATGCATCCACCTACGGATTCGAATCCAATTTCATCGCGGTTATCGGTGGAAGCGCGGGCGGTCATCTGGCAATGATGGTTGGATACACGGCTGGCGACCCCGCGTTCGAAGGATCTGGCGGCCACGCGGAATGGAGCAGCGAGGTGGCCGCCGTGGTGAATTTCTACGGACCCTCGGATCTGACTACCGACACGGCGCGGACCGCGTCTGAAGTGACCCGCTTCCTGGGTCAATCGTATGAGGAGAACCCGGAGGTCTTCGCGCAGGCTTCGCCCATCACACACATCGATGGGGATTGTCCGCCGACGCTGATTTTCCACGGGAGCATCGACCAACTCGTCCCCGTGGAGCAATCCGAGATTCTCGCAAGCAGACTTAAGGCGGCTGGTGTGCCTTGCGATCTGCATGTCCTGGAAGGTTGGCCACACACCATGGATGCCGCGCATGCGGTGAACGATTATTGCAGGTATTATCTCGATGCGTTTCTGGAAAAACACGTGCCGCGTCCGATGCAGTAACGTTTTGCTCGCCACGGTCGCGCTTTGCGTTCTGGCTGGGTGTTCCCGGTTTGACAAAGCGGAGCCCGTAGCGGTTCCTGGAGTGGACGGCGCTTCACTGGCAAACGCCAATGCCTACGCGGCGGGCGCGCCGGCCCTTCCCACCGGTTACCTCGACGTCGACGAGTTCGTCGAGGACGGCGTGCTGGCGCCCATGCGGAACGCGGATACGATTCCGCAGGGCGTTCGAGTCACGAACGGACTCGTCTATGGACGCGGCGGCGAATACGATCTCGTGCTCGACTTGTACCAACCCGAGCATGCGGACGCTCCGGCCCCGGCGCTGGTGTTCATCCACGGCGGCGGGTGGGCGCGCCACGGCCGCGACTACTACGCATTCTGGGCGTCGCGCTACGCGTCGATGGGCTACGTATGCGTGTCCATCGATTACCGCATCTCGGAGGAAGCCCCGTACCCGGCCGCGGTAGAGGATGCGAAATGCGCGGTCCGCTGGGTGCGCGCAAATGCGGATGAACTACAGATCGACCCCGATCGCATCGCGGTAATCGGCCAATCCGCCGGCGCCCATCTCGCGCTCATGGTCGCCTATTCGCCGGATGTGCCGAAGTTGGAAGGAGACGGAGGACATGGGGGTTACCGTAGCGGAGTTCGCGCCGTGGTCAATTTCTATGGCCCCACCGATCTCACCACGCCGCTGCTGTCTCACCGAAAGTCGGTTAAAAAGTTCATGGGGGGCCGTTCCCAGGAAAACGCGCCGGATCAGTACGCGGAAGCTTCTCCGATGCGGTATCTGACGTCGGACGATCCGCCGACGTTGATCTTCCACGGCACTGCCGATGACGTGGTCGCAGTCGAGCAATCCGATCGATTGGTGTTCGCGCTTGGTGAACTCGGCATTCCCTACGTCTACGACAGACAAGACGGATGGAACCACGCCATGGACATCCTCGGGCCCATCAACGAGCGATGCCTGTACATCATGGACCGCTTCCTGGAGGAGTATCTCCGGCAAGAATAATAGGGCATTTTCCTTCTCGGCGCCTGGTTTCTTGACCGAGGCATTCAAAAGGAAAATGGTGACTGTCCCGATTTCTTAGCGGACCTCTAGGCCCCCAAGCCGACGATCCAGTACACGGACCCCACGAGCAGCCCGACCAGTCCCCAAATGACAATGAATCCCGCCATTCCGACAAATGTGGGCATCGGGATTTCGAGATCCGGGTGATTGATCAGTTTTCGCGGTGGCGGCGCTTCCACGCCTGGAGGCAGCGTGAAGGGCTCTTGGTGCGGCTCGTTCGGCTGGATGGGCGTCCGCAAGCAGGAAAACACCCGGTCGAGTTTCTCCTCGGAAACGCGCTTGGTAAACAGGCTGACGAGAATGCACGTCGCGAATCCTCCCGTCAAGAACGTCGCCATTTGCCAGGAGACACGGAACTTTTGATCCCAAATCATCATTTCGGGGAGGTTGTTGACGGCAAAGGTGTGAAAGAAACCGCTGTTGGTTACGATCAATAGAACGAGTGCAACCAGAGTGCCCGCCCACGCGCCTGCCACCGTCGTACGGCGCCAAAACAGCCCAAGCCAGAATGCCGCCCCCATCAACGCCTGCACTTTGAAGAACCATTCCAGGGCCGTTGGCACATCCGGAAACGAAAACGAGATTACGATGCCAAGCACGACGATAAACAGGGAGGCCACACGTCCGACGTAGATATAATGTTTTTCTTCCCGTCCTTTGGCGATAAATCGTCTATAGAAGTTCTGCGTGAACAACCCCGAAGAAGAAACCATGAACGCGTCGCAGGAGGACATGATTGAAGCAAGCAAGGCAGCAAGGAACAGACCGACCAGGCCGGGCATGACCAACGGGAGCAACTCGCGGGCCATGGTGCCGTAAATGAGGTCTGGAGCGACGTCGGTTCGGCCGCCGAAGTAAACCACCCCACAGAGCCCCGTGAGCATCCAGGCGATGGTACAAACGCGCTTGAGCAGATTGCCGCCCGCAAATCCTACGGCGCCATCCAATTCGTTTCGCCCGCCCGCGCACACGCCCATGATGTGTGGTTGCGTCACAATCCCGATAAGGGCGCTTAGCGCGAACATCGTGATATGAAATCCATCAATCTCGCCCGGAGCGACAAGGCTAAACATGTGCTGGTCCGCGATCTCGGCGCGCAGCCCCGTCATGCCACCTACCGCTTTCCACGCAAATGGAAGGATGATAAACGAAAGAATTACGGTGAGAATGCCTTGGATAAAGTCGGTAACGATGGCGGCCGCCAATCCTCCGGCAATACCGTACACGACGAAAAGCACCGTCATGATGAGAATTGCCCAGTTCGTGGTAATCTCGCCGCCGGACACCGCCTCGATCGTGGCTCCGGCTCCTTTGAGGAGCACCCCGATGTTGACGGTCAGAAGCATAACGCCCATGAGTGAATACAGACCGGCGACGCTGGCGTCGTACCGGTACTCGAAGTAGTCGCCGGTTGTAATGGCCCGCATCCGGCGGAACACGGGCGCGATCCACCAATAGAACGGCGTCGCAAATAACCAGAGAAACTGGTACCAAATGCCGGAGACGCCGTTTGTATAGGTCTTGGACGAAACGCCAACTGCGTCGTTGCCGCTGGTTCCGGCGCCGAAGGCAAAGAAAATCATGAAGGGTTTCGAAAAACTCCGGCCACCCATGAAAAAGTCAGCGGAGTCGTGAATACGCCGGACGGTCCAGACACCGATGGCAGTAATGCCAAGCAGATAAATTCCCAGTGCAACCCAATCCCAGAACCCAATCCCAAGCATGAAATACGCCCCTCATCTGGTTGCCAAATGATTTGTTGCCCCACTCTCGGGGAGAGGCACACCTTCCGTGCGCCCGTATAGCTCAAGCGGCCCCGCTGCTGCCGCTAAAAGGTGTAGCCTACGGCGAGCCCCACGCTGTTGGCGCCGGCGTTGTTGTCCGAAAGACCGGCGTTGGAAATGTGTTGTACCTGAAGCGCCACGTGCCAGTCGCTTTGAAACTGGTATCCCACTCCGCCTTCCAAGAGAAAGTCCATCGTCGCCGAATTGCCCTCGATATGGTTGGTATGGAAGATCACGTTGGCGCCGCCCTCCACGTAAAACCCATTCAAGGAATCCTTGTGCTGGTACACGCGCGCGGAAAGCCCAAACCCGCCGCCCCAAAGGGTCTCGCTCGGCTCGTCCTGAAGGTAGGTGAACAGCGGATAGGTTTTCAGGCCCAGCGTGCCACGGGCGAAGACCGGCCACTCGTATTCAACGCTGCCCTTGACCACCATGTCGCTCGTCCGATCGCGGCGGCCGGAATGAAACCCTGTGGCGACTCCGACTTCCGTGCGCCAGCGGCCCTCGGCGAATCCTCGCGTAATCGGATTATCTGCGTATGCGGGCGTTGTCAGAAAGGCGGATACGACCGGGAAAGCCAGTGCTATGACCAATGTAGACGCTATTGACCTCATGTTTTCCAACCTCAGGAAAGATGTGTCGTCTTTATGCGGGTATGTCGAGATGCTCGCGGGGTGATAATAGTGGACCGTCAGGGAGGTGTCAACTTAATACCGTTGCTGCCCGAATCAGCGGCGGGCGCGAGTGGCGAACCTCGGAGTACCGGTTGGACGGGCGAACCCGAAGTATGCCACAATATGCCCGCGTGTGGGATGGTTTCAGATGCGGTTTTTTGGCGCTGAAGTTCGTTGACAGGCCCAATGGGGGGACTGCACCGAAGGCGGCATTTCGGACTGGTTGCAGTGGGAGACAACACGTGCCTGACGCCTATTTGAAACAATTGGGGATCACTGAGTGGAGAGAGTTGTACCGAAACCCTTCGTACGAGACCTTGTACGAACACGAGTTGGATCCCAAACTCGAGGGTTTGGAACGGGGGACCTTGACCTCCTTCGGCGCGGTTGCGGTCGACACGGGCCGCTTCACGGGCCGCTCGCCTCAGGACAAGTACGTGGTCGAGGAGGAGACCTCCAAGGATAATGTTTGGTGGGCCGGCCCGGATACGCCGGGCTCGAACAACAAGCGCATGTCCGAGGATACTTGGGCGCATCTCAAGCAAATCGCCCAGGAGCAGCTCAATGGCAAACGCCTTTACGTCATCGACGGATTTTGCGGCGCCAATCCCGACACGCGTCTCAGCGTCCGAATCGTGTCCGAAGTTGCTTGGCAAGCCCACTTCTGCAAGAACATGTTCATCCGTCCGACGGAAGAGGAACTAAAGAACTTCAAACCGGACTGGACGATTCTGAACGCCTCGAAGACGAGTTGTCCCGATTTCGAGAAGTACGGCCTGCGCACCGAAGTGTTCGCCGCCTTCAACATCAAAGAGCGCATGACGGTCATCGGCGGCACCTGGTACGGCGGGGAGATGAAGAAGGGCATCTTCACCATTATGAACTACTTCCTGCCACTCCAGGGCATCGGCGCGTTTCATTGTTCCGCCAACATGGGCGCAGACGGCGATACGGCGCTGTTTTTCGGCTTGTCCGGTACGGGGAAGACGACGCTCTCCGCCGACCCGCACCGCTTGCTCATCGGCGACGACGAACACGGGTGGGATGATGACGGCATCTTTAACTTCGAGGGTGGCTGCTACGCGAAGACCATCGACTTGACGGAAGAGAAGGAACCCGAGATTTTCCACGCCATCAAACGGGACGCCCTGCTGGAGAACGTCCTCGTCAAGGAGAACGGCGATGTTGACTTCCACGACACGTCCAAAACCCAGAACGGACGGGTCTCCTATCCCATCTACCACATTGACAAGATTGTGAAGCCCGTCTCCAAGGGCGGCCATCCCCACAAGATTATTTTCCTGGCTTGCGACGCCTTCGGCGTGTTGCCCCCCGTGGTCCGGTTGACTCCCGAACAGGCGATGTATCAGTACCTCAGCGGATATACGGCAAAGGTCGCCGGGACGGAACTGGGGGTGACGGAACCGCAAGCGACGTTTTCCGCCTGCTACGGCGCCGCGTTTCTCGCCGTCCATCCAACGGTGTACGCCCATATTCTGGGCCGGAAAATGGCCGAGCATAACGCGGAAGCGTATCTCGTGAATACCGGATGGACGGAGGGCAAGTACGGTGTGGGGCACCGGATGTCGCTCCCCGATACGCGCCATATTATCGACGCGATCCTGGATGGGACCCTGTCAAAGGCGGAATACGAGATCATGCCGGTATTCGGTATGGCGATCCCTCAGTCGGTCCATGACGTGGACGCGTCGATTCTGAATCCGCGCAACGTCTGGAAGGACAAGGCGGATTACGACGCGACACTAACGCGGCTTGGGGAGATGTTCATCCGGAACTTCAAGCGATTCACGGACACCGAGGAAGGGAAGCAGCTGGAGAAAGCGGGACCTCAACTGTAGCGGGGGGCGCCGAAATCTGTGAATACTGCGCTTGACACAAATCGGGACTTCCGGTGTATAGTAGTGGGACGCCGTGGTATGAGAGAACTGTGCCGACTCCGTAATGTCACTTGATTCCAATACGTTGAAATTGAGCCTCGCGGGGTAAAGGGGCGCCAAGGGAACGCGCGGAATCGACAAAATGGTTGACAGGTCGGGTGTGTATTTGCCACTGTACCGTTGACTCATCACCAGCGCGGGGTGTGGTAGCCGTACTCCAGGGCGTGCGGCGTTCGCATAGAACTGTTGAATGACACACAGGAGACACGTTTCATGAAGCACAACCGTCCAGTCAGTCGCACGCCGGCAGTCGCGACCTCCGCGCTCGTCACGAAGATCCAGTTCAAGGAGAGTATCGCGCTTATCACCGCCGATGCCGTCGGCGTGTTCTCGCACAATATCGGGTTAGTTTCTCAAGCCTTGTTCGTCAACGCGTTGAACTTGGGTGAGTTTATCGAGGTGATATTCGATGACCTGCTCGATGACGATAACGGTGGCGGTGGCGGCGAGTAGTGCGGCCGGATTAGGCGAGCCCGTTAGTTTCGCGCGGTTCGATCGACATGGCAATTGACCGCTCCACATGTGGGGTGAATCTGAAAGGAACTTGGAAAATGCAGGGAAGAACCAGTCATTTGACGCCGGTGTCGCGAGTTCCGAGCTTGGCCGTTACGGCTTTGGAGCTCAAGTTGGAATCCCTACTCGTGTACTACGTGGCAGCGCTCGACATTGTGAATTCCTTGTTCGTCTATTCCGGTGGATACCTCGCGAACACAGTGAGCACGCTTTCGACAAACTTGCCCTACAAGAACGCGACTGGCGGCAGTAGCCAGGGTGGCGGTGACGGCACGGGTGGCGGTACCGGCGGAGGCACCGGCGGCGACGACGGCGGCGACGGCGGCATTTTCTAGTTTGACTGATCGTCTCTTGCCTTCCGGGCCCGCATAGGATTGGGCGGAGTGCTACGTAGTGTGTTTGCACGAGTATGCGGCGCGGTCCTGAGATAAGGGAGTGTGCCGAGGTCTTTTGAAACCGAAACGCGAAGGAGTTGAGCGATGGCGATCCTGTCTTTGTTATTTCTGTTTTACGCGTTCTTGGGACTTGGTGGCGCAAACCTCGCCCAGTACGCTTTTGGCGTGATTCTTCCGGGATGGTGGCAGGCCATTCAGAGTTTCATGATGTTTGTCTGATTCTGCCGCGTTCTGCCGCGTCGAAGTGGTTCCTTTTTGGGGCTCGGGTATCGTACGAAGAAACCCGAGCCTCACTTTTTTGCAGGTCAGATGCGCGGGCGCCCCACGTCGGCGAGAATAATCCGAAGCTGATCGCAACTGTCATAGCGGTCGTCGGGGTTCTTGGCGATCATCTTCATGATGATGTCGCCGAGCGGGTGGGGGCACTTCCGGTTCACCACGGATGGGTGGATCGGTTCGGCGTGCAGGTGACACTGGTATAGCTTCTGGAGGCTGTCCACCTCGAACGGCACCTTCCCGGCGAACATCAGGTAGAGCGTGATCCCGAGTGAATAAATATCGCTCTTGGCGGTGGCCTTTTCCCGTTTGATGATTTCCGGCGACACGTACATCGGCGTAATCTGGTCCGCCAGGCCCGAGTCGAAAAACGAAAAGAACTTCTCGCGGCACAGTGAATAGTCGGAAAGTTTTGCCATACCTTTCCGGGTAAACAGAATATTGGCCGGTTTGAGGTCGTGGTGGGTGAAGCCCTGATCGTGTATGTATTGGAGCCCGTTGCAGATTTGGGCGATGATGACCAGGCGTTCCTGCAGGTTCCAGGGCCGATTTTCGATGTACCAGCGCAGGTCGGGGCCGTCCATGTATTCCATGGTCATGCAGAGGCCCTCATCCCCGTCGATGAACTCGAATACACGCATGACGTTTTGGTGATTGAACTTCTGAAACCGCTCCACGCTCTTGGCGAAGTCGCGGACTTGACTGCGGTTCTTGAAGAAGTTTTGGTGAAACAGTTTGACCGCGACGACTTCGCCTTTCTGCGTGTCGATCCCGCGGTAGACGGTTCCTGTTCCGCCCCGCCCTAGAAGCCGATCCAGCTTGAAGTGGTATAGCCGGAGCCTGTCTGGGAGTTCCTGTTTCCGCAACACGTGTCCTCCATGCGCTGGCGCCCCGCAACCGAAATCTCTCAGCGCCGGTGCCCGGTAGCTACTTATTCGTCAGGCCCAAGTCGATGCGCGGCGCATCGCCCCACAAGCCGTCGAGATCGTAGAACTCTCGCGATTCTTCACGGAAGATGTGGAAGATCACATCGCCGTAATCCAACACGACCCAGCCGTTCGTGTAGGTGCCTTCCGCGTGGAGTGTCTTGGCGCCGGCCTCGCGCATCCCTTCCTTAACCGCGGAGTAGACGGCCTTCACATGCGGTTCGCTGTTGGCGGTGCAAATAACGAAGGCATCGGCCAGAAGCGTCAGTTCACCTACCGCGTAGCCGACAATTTTCTCCGCTTTGTGTTCATCGGCTAGGAGAGCGATACGGCGGGCATTCAGTAGAAACTCAGGTTGGCTCGAGGTAGCGGTTTTCTTTACGAGTCGTGCCAAAGTAATTTGATTCTCCGGGCGGTCGCGCGTCGCGCCGCAGTTGGTACTTACTCCGTCTTCGCCAATTCACTCCGAATGATTTCGTTCGCGAGTTTCGGATTGGCCTTGCCTTTCGTCGCCTTCATCATCTGACCCACGAGAAAGCCCAGCGCCTTCTCCTTGCCGGCTTTGAAATCCGCGGCCGGCCCGGGGTTGGCCTCGATGATCTCGCGTGCGACCGCTTCCAATTCGCTGCTGTCGCTGATCTGCACAAGGCCCTTCTCTTCGACGAGCAGCTTGGGCGCCTTGCCCGTGTCTACCATTTCCGGCAGCAGATCCTTGGCGATCTTTCCACTGATTGTACCATCTTCGATAAGCCCAATCATGGAAGCCAGATCCTCGGCCCGTAGCGCGCAATCGCCGACCTCCACGCGCCGCTCGGTCAACAGCTTCTGCAAATCACCCATGACCCAGTTCGCCGCGGGCTTTGCCGGCGCGCCCGCGCTCACGGTCGCTTCGAAGAAATCCGCCATGGCTTTGTCGGCTGTCAGTACACCCGCGTCAAACTCGGAAAGCTGGTGGTCCGAAATGAACCGCTCTCGCCGCGCCTGGGGCAATTCCGGCAACGACTCACGAATCTGCTGTTCCCACGCTTCGTCCACGACGAGCGGCACGAGGTCGGGTTCGGGGAAATACCGGTAATCGTGGGCGGACTCCTTCGCCCGCTGGGAGAAGGTAATCCCGCGGTCGGCGTCCCACCCGCGCGTTTCCTGCGTGATGGTTCCGCCTTCTTCGAGCACCTGCTGTTGCCGCGCAATCTCGAATTCGATGGCCTTGTAGATGCCGCTGAAGGAGGCGACGTTTTTCACCTCGGTCTTCGTGCCAAAGGCCTCCGTGCCCACGGGCCGGATGCTGATATTCGCCTCGGCGCGCAGCGAGCCTTCCTCCATGTTGCAGTCGCTCACGTCCAGATACTGGAGGATCTGCTTCAAATTGGTGAGATATGCATACGCCTCGTCGGCGCTGCGGATGTCGGGTTCGGTCACGATTTCCAGCAGGGGCACGCCGCAGCGGTTGAAATCGACGCCGCTGTCGCCGCCGCCGATGGTATGAGTGTTGCGCGCAGTGTCCTCTTCGAGATGCGCCCGGGTGACGCCGATGCGTTTGGTAGTGCCGTCCACCGGGATCTCGAGGTAGCCGTTGGCGCACAGGGGCAAATCGTACTGACTGATCTGGTAGTTCTTTGCAAGGTCGGGATAGAAGTAGTTCTTCCGGTCCATCTTCGACCAGCGCGAAATCGTGCAGTGGAGGGCCAAACCTACGGCCACAGACAGCTCCACGGCGCGCTTGCTGATTACTGGCAGCACGCCGGGCATTCCCAGGCAGACGGGGCACACGTTGGTGTTGGCCGGCGCATGGAAGTTCGTGCTGCATCCGCAGAACACCTTGGACAAGGTATTCAGTTCCACGTGCACTTCCATGCCGATTACCGCTTCGTACTTCATGCTCTATCCTTACCCAATCTGAGCGTCGTGTTGCGAACTCTGGCTTCGTTCGATATCCAATCCGGGCGCCTTGGGGAACATCCCCCTAAATCCCCCTTCAAAGGGGGACTTTGCGCTACCCATCGCCCTACGATCGTTGCAAGGGCTTTGCGCTGGAAAAATAGGGACAGGCACCATTTTCCTTCTCCGCGCCTGAATTGTTTACTCAGTGATCGAGAAGGAAAATGGTGCCTGTCCCTATTTCTCTTCTCGAGAGCATCCAAAACTCCCGTCATTGCGCGCGCAGTGCCGCTGGCATGGCCAATTCAAATCCGCGGTTCTGCTCGTAGGTGTAGGCCACGCGCAGCAGGGTCTCCTCGTCAAACGGTTTCGCGATGATCTGCAATCCGGCGGGCAATCCCGAGTTGGTCAAGCCGCAGGGCAAACTCAGCCCCGGAAGCCCGGCGAGGTTCACCGATATCGTGTAGATGTCGCTCAGATACATCTCCAGCGGGTCGGACGATTTCTCGCCGATCTTGAAAGCCGGCGTCGGCGCGGTGGGCGTCACGATGGCGTCGCATTGTTCGAAGGCTTCGTTGAAATCGCGCTGGATGAGCGACCGCACTTTCTGGGCCTTAAGGTAATAGGCGTCGTAATAGCCGCTGGACAACACGTAGGTCCCGAGCATGATACGGCGCCGCACCTCGGGTCCGTACCCTTCGGTCTTGGTCTTGCGATACATCTCGTCGACATTGCTCACGCCGGACGCGCGGTAGCCGTAGCGGACGCCGTCGAAGCGCGCGAGGTTTGCGCTCGCCTCGGCGGTGCAGATGATGTAATACGTGGCCACGGCGTAGTCGGTATGCGGCAGGGAGACCTCGACGATCTCCGCGCCCTGGCCTTCGAGCACCTTGATCGCCGTATCGACCTTCTCGCGCATCTCCGCGCCGAGGGCATCCGTAAAGTATTCCTTGGGCATGCCGAGCTTCATGCCGGACACGTCGCCCTTCAAGGCCTGCGTGAAATCCGGCACCGGCAAATCGGCGGACGTGGAATCGCGGAGGTCGCGTCCGCAGATTGCGTTCAGGACCAACGCGCAATCTTCAACGTCCTTCGTGAAGGGGCCAATTTGGTCGAGCGATGACGCGAATGCCACCAGTCCGTATCGCGACACGCGGCCGTAGGTGGGCTTCAATCCCACGCAGCCGCAACAGGCCGCCGGCTGGCGAATGGACCCGCCCGTGTCGCTGCCGAGGGTGATCGCGCATTCGTGACCGGCCACCGCCGCGGCCGATCCGCCGCTGGAACCACCGGGAACGCAGTCCAGGTTCCACGGGTTCCGGGTGGTCTGTAGCGACGAGTTTTCCGTGGACGATCCCATGGCGAACTCGTCCATGTTCAGTTTGCCCACGAACACCGCGCCTGCGTCTGCCAGCCGCTCGACGGCCGTCGCATCAAAGGGGCTGCGATAGCCTTTCAAAATCTGCGAACAGCAGGTGGTCGTGCCTTGCTTCGTGCAGAGCACGTCCTTCAGCCCAATGGGCACGCCCGCGAGCGGACCGGGGTCTTCGCCGTTCTGAATCTTGGCATCGACCTGCGCGGCTTGCGCGCGGGCGGCATCGTTCCACACGTCGATGAAGGCCTTCAATTGCCCGTCCACCGCCGCGATGCGATCGAGACAGCTCTCCGTGACTTCCGCGGCCGACACGTCTCCGGCGCGCACGGCGTCCCGGATTTCGTGGGCGGTCTTCTCGTACCAGGTGTTGGTCATCGGTTACTCCGTATCGAGGATGCGCGGCACGAGGAAATACTCGCCGTCGTTCTTCGGGGCATTCATCAGGGCCGTCTCGCGCGGAAGCGACGGGGTGACCACGTCGTCGCGGAACACGTTGCTCATCTCGAGGACGTGCATCATGGGTTCCACGCCCGTCGTGTCCAGCTCGTTGAGCTTGTCCATGTAGCCCAGGATATCGCCCATCTCGGCCACGAGGCGTTCCTTGGTGGCCTCGTCCAGGGTGAGCTGGGCCAGTCCCGCCACGTATTCCACGTCGGCTTTCGTAATATTGGCCATGCGTACTTTCCAGCGTTGGCGCGGGGTGAACGCGGTCGGAAAAAGGAAGGGCGAACTCCCCGTCCGCCATAGGGTTCCGGCAGGTGCACGTCTCCCGCGCATTGCGTCAAACAGAGGCCATATGCTAGCACACAGGCTGGATGGGAATCCATGGGAGCTGGGAAGGCGGGAGACTGGAGGCTGGAGGAAGAGAGCCCAGAAACGGAATCCCCGATGCACTCGTAACGCCCGGCTCCGCTCCCCCTCCGTAGAGTCCATATCGTCCCTAATGTCCAAATCGTCCATCCAACCGCTATAATTCCCGGGTAAACAGGAGATCGACCATGAAGCGCATCAACTTCGGAAGCAGCGGACTTTCCGTATCGCCCATCGCCTTTGGCACGTGGCAGCTCAGCCCCCGGTTCTGGGGGGACCTGTCCAAGAAAGAAGCCATTGCGGCTATGCACCTCGCCTTCGAGAAGGGGATCAACTTCTACGACACGGCGGACGCCTACGGCGACGGCTACGCGGAGACTGTGCTCGGCGAGGCGATCGCGAAGCTGCCACGCGAAGAAATTGTGATCTGCACGAAATTCTTCAACCACTTCAATCCGGACGCCTCGCGGTATCCCGACTTGTCGCCCGCGTATCTCCGGGAACGCTGCGAGGCCTCGCTCAAACGGCTTCGCGTCAATTGCATCGACATCGCGCTGCTCCACTTCTACGACCCGCTCACGCCGCTGGCCGACGTGGCCGCCACGCTGAACGCCTTGCGCGACGAAGGGAAGATCCGCCATATCGGTGTAAGCAACCACACGGTGGAGCAATTCCGCGCGCAACGAAAGTTTGCGAACTACTGCGTCGCCCAACCGGCCTACAGCCTCCTCGCGCCCGAAGGGGAGACGGATTTCCTACCTTACTGCCAGGCCGAAAATGTCGGCGTGATGATTTATTCGCCCCTCCACAAAGGCTTGCTCACGGGCAAATACACGGGGACCGAAACGTTCACCGATTTCCGGCAACACCATCCCGACTTCCAGGGCGAGCGATTCAAAACCATCTGCGACGCGGTGCAGTCCCTTCGGCCCCTGGCGGAGAAATACGAACTCTCCCTATACCAACTCATCCTCGCCGCGACCCTCATGCACCCGTCCATCCAGGTCGCCGTCTGCGGCATCAAAACCCCCGCTCAAATCGCCGAAGCCGTCGGCGCCCTCGGCAAGACCCTCTCCCGCGAAGACTACTTCGCCGTCCGCAAAACCCTCGACCTCGGCACCGCCGGAAAAGTTGTGGATGCCACGGGCACGAAGAAATGATGGGTTGAACGCCCGCAGTAAATACGCCAGCGCGTTTACGGAGTCTGCCTTCGGACGGCGTCGACAGAAGAGATTTATGTTCCGAGACGGCCCTCTTCGAGGCGGTTGACGATGACGGCGCCGGCGGCGTCGCCCATGACGTTGGTGGAGGTGCGAAACATGTCGAGCAGGTGGTCGACGGCGTAGATGATGTAGATGTAGTGGAGCGGCAACCCCACGGCGCTGGCGACGATGGCCATGGTGATGAGGCCCGCGCTCGGTACGGCCGCGGCGCCGATGGACGCGAACACGGCGGTCACGAAGATGATGAAGAGGTTGATACCGGACAGACTCACGAGCACGTCATCCAGGCCGCCGTACATCTGGATCAGGAAGATGATGGCTACTCCTTCGTAGAGCGCCGTGCCGTCCATATTCATCGTGGCGCCGACGGGCAGCGTGAAGTCCGCCACCTTGGGCGATACCTTCAGGTTTTCCTTGGTCCGGTGGATGGTGACGGGCAGGGTCGCCGCGGACGAGGTCGTGGTGAACGCGATGAGCCACGCGTCGCGTATGCCTTTGAGGAAGGCGAAGGGCGACATGCGGCCAACGACGGCGACCAGGGTCAGGATAGCCAGGATATGGACGCCGATGGCGCCGATGACGGTCATGCAGTACCAGCCGAGCGATTGCAGCGCGTCAAAGCCCAGTGTGGCGACCATGGAGGCGATAATACAGCCAATGGAGACGGGCGCGAGCCGCATGAGCCAGAGCGTAATGGTCATCATAATCTCGTTGAATCCCCGGAAGAATCCCACAACCGGCTCCGCCGCGGATCCGACGGCCAGGCAGGCGATGCCGGTCAGCAGGGCGAAGAAGATGATGCCCAGGGTGTTCGGCGGCGATTCGGACAGAGCGGTAAATGGATTGGTCAAGATTGGAAGCAGCAGTCCTTGCCGGAACAGTTCGCCTGGCCCGCGGGATTCGGCCTCCTGCATGGCCCCGAACTTCTCGCGAAACTCGGACGCGGAAATCTGTTCGCCGTCCCGCTGGCTGACGAAGGCGAGGTAATCTACCCGGTTCTCCGGCGCCTCGGGATCGTTGCCAGTGCGCTCCCGGTACAGCTCCCGGTACTCGTCCATAAGAGCGACCCGCTCTTCGCGCACATTTTGGGAAGCGTCGCGGTGGCCGGGTTGCACGATCATCACCGCGACGATACCAATGGCGACGGCGATGCCGGTGGTGCAGAAGTAATAGAGGAAGGTTTTCAATCCGACGGCGCCGATCTCGGTCATGCTGGGCAGGCTGGTCACGCCCGTTACGATGGAGGCGAAGATCAGCGGCGCGATAATCATCTTCAGGCCGCCGATGAAGACATCCTTGCCGAGCAGATCCAGCCACCAGATGGTCTGTTGAAAACCGGCGGACTCAGGATCGCCCCAGATGTGCAGGACGAATCCCGCCACGAGACCAATTCCCATGCCGATGAGGATCAGATAGTGCAGATCGATTCGCTTCATGGAGGCTTCCAGGTCACGCACACAAGATTTGGTGCAGCCTAGAGTGCCGGAGCGAAAAATGCAAGAGTGTTAGAGGCGGCCGCGCCTGGGGAATTCTCAGTCTCGCGTGGGATGGCGCCGGTCGACCATGACGCTGCGTACTTCCCGTTCGAGTTCGTGCAAGGTCAACGGCTTGGCAAGCGTCCGGGTAGCGCCGGTTTCCACGGCTTCGGAAGCCTGCTCGTGATAGCCCGAGAACACCAGAATGGGCACATGAGGATCGAGATCGCGGATTGCGCTAATCGCGGCCACGCCGTCCATGCGCGGCATGACGAGGTCCATGGTGATAACGTCGTAGTTCCGGGATTTGCACTTCCCCACCGCGATGTCGCCATCTTCGGCGAGATCCACATCGAAACCACAGGCTTCGAACCAGCGGTGGAGGGCGAAGCGAATGTGCTCTTCGTCGTCCACTACCAACAATCGCGGCTTGCTCATCGTGCCTTATCGTCCTTCTTGGCGCACTAGTAGTCTATCCCCCCAAGTCTACATCAGGAGACTACCTAGAATCCACTCATCCCGAGCAATCCGCGCGATACCTTCGCGAAAGGGGTCGTTGTTGTCCTCCCCCCCCGAGATCCGGTCGTCGACACCCCCATGGGCTCGACGGGATTATAACACACCGGATGACCCGTTGCATGTTAAAGTGCGAATAGCGCGATTGGCCGGATCCAAGGGGCGGATCGGTAGTCTTTCCAGGCAAGCCGACCTGTGCGCCATGCGGGCTCGCATTTGAGTTTCTACCAATTATTGTGCTATATCTAGCGAGCTTCTGCGTATGCAGAGGGAATCCTGTCCGGCGCACGCGAACAAGTGATTCGACCAACCCCGGTGGAATTCATGGAAAAACCCCTAATCCTCGTAACGAATGACGACGGAATCCAGGCGCCGGGAATCAAGATTCTCGCCGATGCGCTGGAGCCGCTGGGCGAGGTGTGGGTCTATGCTCCGGACCGGCAGCAGAGCGCGGTTGGACACGGCGTATCGCTGCACCGGCCCCTGCGGGTTCATGAGCTGCGGGAACGCTGGTACATGGTCGACGGCACGCCAACGGACTGCGTCATGTTGGCTGTACGCGACCTGCTGGCTCGCAAGCCGGACCTAGTGGTTTCGGGAGTGAATCCCGGAGCAAACTTGGGCGATGACGTGACGTACTCCGGCACGGTTGCGGGGGCGTACGAGGGCATGCTCCTCGGGATTTGCTCGTTTGCCGTCTCGGACGTGTCGTATTCGCCCGTCCACATGGAGACGGCGGGACGCGTTGCCCGGGCGGTGGCTGAATCGCTGCTGCGGCAACGGCTGCCGAAGGACACGGTTCTGAATGTGAACGTGCCCGACCTGCCCTACGAAGAACTGCGCGGCGTGGCGGTGACGCGCATGGGCAAGCGGGATTATCAGGACGACATCGTGCGCCGCGAAGACCCGCGCGGCGGCGCGTATTACTGGATCGGCGGGGCCGAGCCCAGCCATGTGGAAGAAGAAGGTACGGACTTCGAGGCCATCGAGCACCGGAAAGTGAGCGTGACGCCGCTTCACCGCGACGTCACGAACTACGCGGCCTTGAACGCGTTGAACGAGTGGGCATTGTCGCTGTAATGGCGCCCGATCCCGGCGATCGGAGAAGGGAACGCGCTTGAAGCTGCTTCGGGGTCTGTACGACTGGGTATTGAAGTGGGCATCCACGCCCTATGGCGGGATTGCGCTGTTTCTCCTGGCTTTCGCGGAGTCCAGCGTGTTTCCGATTCCGCCGGACGTGTTGCTTATCGCGTTGTGCCTGGGGAATCGCAACCGCTGGCTCTGGTTTGCGTCCGTATGCACCGTGGGATCGGTGCTTGGCGCTGCCGCAGGGTACCTGATCGGGCTCGGCCTCTGGTCGGCCGTGGACCAATTGTTTTTCACGTATATCCCCGGGTTTTCGCCCGACAAATTTGAATATGTAACGGAACTCTATGAACGGTGGAACTTTTGGATCGTGTTTGTGGCGGCCTTTACGCCTATCCCGTACAAGGTAATCACAATTACCGCGGGCGTTTGCGCGATCAACTTCCCCATGTTCCTCATTGCCTCGATTGTGGGGCGCGCGGCGCGATTCGTCCTCGTTTCGTACCTGCTCCACAAGTTCGGCGAACCGATTCATGATTTCATAGACCGGCGGTTCAACCTGGTTACCCTGGCTTTCACGATTTTGCTGATCGGCGGGTTTCTGGTGTTGCGATTCGTGGGGCATTGAGGGTGCGCCGGCACCCCGGACAGTCATAGGAACGTGCGTGCCCGGACAGGGAATACGCCAAACCGGCGCTCGATCGGGAGCGCGGTAGCACCTCACCCAACGGGGTGAAAAGGGAGAGCAGAAAGCATGTGCGGAATAGTAGGTTACATCGGCGACAACCATAACGCCGTAGACGTCATCATGGCCGGGCTTCACCGCCTGGAATACCGTGGCTATGATTCGGCGGGGGTCGCAGTCGTAAAGGATGGATCCCTGAGTTCAGTAAAGAGCCTTGGCAAACTGATCTCCATGGACGCCAAGTTGGAGCAGAATCCGCTGAAGGGTTCGCTGGGCATCGGCCATACACGTTGGGCCACGCACGGAGTTCCGAGCGAAGTTAACTCCCACCCCCATTTCGATGGCGCCATGGAAATCGCCGTGGTCCACAACGGCATCATCGAAAACTACCAGGAACTGCGCGAGTCCCTGCAGAACGACGGCGTCGTGTTCCGCAGCCAGACCGACACGGAAACCATCGCCCATCTCGTGCGCAAGTATTACCAGGGCGACTTGTTCGCGGCCGTCAAGCGCGCGCTGCAGGACGTGGAAGGCGCCTACGCCATCGGCGTTATCGCCAAGGACAACCCGGACGTGCTCGTGGCCGCGCGCCACGGCAGCCCGCTTATCGTCGGATTGGGTGATGACGAGGCGTATATCGCGTCCGACGTGCCGGCCATCATGAAGTACACCCGGAAGGTGCTGTACATCGACAATGGCCAGGTCTGCGAAATCACGCGCAAGGGCTACAAGATCGAAGACCTTCAAGGCAACCCGGTGACGCTCGAGGTCAAGACCGTCGACTGGGACGATTCCGCGGCTGAGAAGGAGGGCTATCCTCACTTCATGCTGAAGGAAATCAACCAGCAGCCCGACGTCATCCGCAATACGCTCCGGGGCCGTGTCACCGAAGGTTCCGACGAAGTGAACCTGCGCGACATGCAGCTCACCGAGCAGGAACTGAAAGACTGCAAGAAGATCGTTATCGTGAGTTGCGGCACGGCGTGGCACGCCGGCCTCGTGGGCAAGTACCTCATTGAGAAATTTGCCCAGGTACCGGTGGAAGTCGACATCGCGTCCGAGTACCGGTACCGCGATCCCATCATCTATCCGAACACCATCGTGATCCCGGTCACCCAGTCGGGCGAGACCGCCGACACGCTGGAGGCCATCCGCATTGCGAAGAGCAAGGGCGCAAAGGTCGTGTCCATCGTGAACGTGGTCGGCTCCAGCATCGCGCGCGAGTCGCACGGCGTCATCTACACGCAGGCGGGACCCGAAATCGGCGTGGCCTCGACGAAGGCCTACACGTCGCAGATCACGGCGTTCGCCCTGTTCACCATCTGGTTGGGCGAGACCCGCGGCGTCCTGTCGAAAGCGGAAGCCAAGGAAATGATCGCCCACCTGCGCGCCATTCCCGACAAGATCCAGTGGTGCCTGGACAACCAGGAAGACGTGATGCGCTGCGCGGAGGATCCCAGGTACCTGAACGCCCAGAGCGCGCTGTACCTGGGTCGCAGCTTCAACTTCCCGAGCGCGTTGGAAGGCGCGTTGAAGTTGAAAGAGATCAGCTACATTCACGCGGAGGGCTACGGCGCGGGCGAAATGAAGCATGGTCCCATCGCGCTGGTGACGGACGAACTGCCGGTGGTCTGCGTGGCGGTTGCAGGTGAGACCTACGACAAGATGGTGTCCAACATTCAGGAAATCCGCGCGCGCCAGGGTATCGTGTTGTCCGTGGCTACTGTGGGCGATGAAGGGATCGAGAAACACAGCGAAGACGTGATCTACGTGCCGGAGTGCTACGAGCCGTTCAGCCCGATCGTCGTGGCCGTGCCCTTGCAGCTGCTGGCGTACTACATCGCGGCGAACCGCGGGTGCGACGTGGACCAGCCGCGCAACCTCGCCAAGAGCGTTACCGTCGAGTAACGTTCAGCCTAGCTAAACAACAAGGCGGCGCGCCGGATTCGCCGGAGCGCCGCCTTCTTAATTTCTTCGCGAGGGCCCGCCTACGGGATGAGCGCCAGGTAATACGTGGTGACCCAAACCAGGACAAGATAAAGCGGATACAGCAGTTGCCCGAGAACGCCCGAGCTGAGAGTTTCGAGTAATTGTTCCAGATTGATCATCGCGGCAAGTCCTCCTTTTCCGTGCCCATCATAATACGTCTCAGGGGGCCTTGTCATTACACGCGTCACCAGTTGCTCAAGATGCGAATTCTGCGACCGACTAGCTCAATCCTATGGTTTCCATTCGCGGCCTTCCCGCGCGGCACAAATCTGCTCCAGGTGGTGCTCGGAGTGCCGGGCGAAACCCGACAAGCCTTTCCGAATGGTCAGCATGCCCGCTTCGGAATGGTTGAACTGGCGTTCCAATGCACCGTCCTCATGGGCTTCCAGGAAATAGATGAGTTGATTGCGGGCGGCCTCGAAAAGTTCCCGGCAAATTGGAAGTGGCCGCGACACATAATTCAATTCCCGCGCCCAGGCATCCTGATCGAAACCCTCGACCCGGCTCCCCGGCTCGGCGAGGCCGCGCCCGACACGCCACAGGTAGATGAACTCGCAGTCCGCCAAATGGACCAGAAGCTCACGTACGCTCCACTTGCCCGGGGCGTAGGCTTTCGCAAGGTCGGCGTCCGCCGTGTCGAACTGCTCAAGAATGGCATCGCGGGATTTGGTGAACGATTCAATGAGTTGCAGCCGTTCCATGATAGGTCCTCCTTTTTTGTCAGAGGCTTGAATGCGCATTTGCGGGACTACAGGGCGGCGGATGCCAATTCGTCGAGTTCATCCTGGATGCTTTGCGTTACCGGGAATCGGAATCCGGTCTTCGGATCGAGGTCGAGGTCCAACACCTTCATCGTGACGGGCAGTTGTTCCCGCTTCCACTGGTTGAAGGCGAAGAGGCGGCCGAAGTGCGCCGTCCACGCGCGGAGTTGTTCCGCGTCCTGATCGGGATGGCGATGCACGAGGATGCGCCAGCAATCAGGAAGCGACATACGCCGTCGCGCGAAGAGGTAGAGCAGATCGTCCAACACCACATAGGGCATCAAGTCCGCTTCATCTTTCTGATCGGGGGCCAGCTCCGCGCTGGGCGGGATGTCGAGGATCTGCTGCAGCGACTTGAGCCCGTCGCGTTTCGAGACGTATTCAAGCAACATGGAAACAAGCGTCTTCGGCACGTTCGCGATGGGCGAGTACCCGCCCTGGTTGTCGCCGCCCGTAGTCGTGTAGCCAACCGCGGCCTCGCTCAGGTTGGACGTCACCAGCAGGAGGCCTTGCGCATTGTTCGCCCAGTTCAGCATCATGTTTCCACGCACGCGGGCCTGCAGATTCTGGCGCGCCAATGGCGTCACGTGTTCCTCGCCGTCCATCAACTCCGCGGCTTTCTCCAGCGCGACCCTGGCCTCCTTGTCGATGGCGACTACGCGGAAGGACACGCCCAATTCCTTTGCCAACGCGCGCGCGGCTTTCTGGGTGGCGCTGCTGCTGTATGCCTTGTTGGGAAGGTACACCGTGGACACGCGGTCGCCGAAGCGGTCGTCGTCCTTTCCTTCGTTCAGCAATTTCGCCGCGTGTACCGCGAGCAGCAGGCACAAGGCGCTGTCGCGGCCGCCGGATAAGGCGATGAGGAATTGTTTGAAGGCGCCGACTTTCTCGTAGTAGTCGCGCAGCCCCAGCACGAGCGCGTTAAACAACTCCTCCAAGTAGCGATCCGCATCGTTCACCGTGCGCGCGTCTCCCGGCATAAACAAGTTGGGAGAAAACTGGTCCGCAAACGCTTTAACGGACGCGGGCGCATACTCGCCGTCCCGCGCATCGACCGTCATGATGGCAGGGCTTTCGGCGTGGCGCGCGGCCTCCTGACGCCAGGTCGTGTTTTCCGATCGAACGCGGGAGACATCGTCCAGATTCACGACCCCCGTGGTCAGCGTCCAGTATTCCGGGGACAAGATCGCGCCCTCCGCAACGATGCCTTCGGGCGACGCAATCATGCCGCCGCCGTCAAACACGAGCCGGCTGTTGTCGCAGCCGAGGAGGTTTGAATAGGCGTACACGCAGGCCAGGCTCCCGGCCGCACCGAGGATCAACCGCCGCCGCTGTTCGTTCTTGAGTGGCGTGAATGGCGAGGCGCTGGGGTTACAGACGATCTCCGCGCCGGCACGGACGCGGGCGTGGGCCGGCGAATTGGTCGACCAGAGGTCTTCGCAAATTTCGGCGCTGACCTTTCCAAAGGGAAGGTCGAAAATCAGTTCGCCGGCGGGCACGCCGTGTACCGTCGTAGCGCCGCTGTGCCATGCTGCCCAGTTGCGGCCTTCGTAGAAGATGCTGTAGGTGGGCAGATACTTTTTCAGGATGAGTCCGCGAATGGTGCCATTGTGGATGAGCGCGGCCGCGTTGTAAATCATGGCATCGATGCGGACCGGCAAGCCCACGAACACGGAGATCCCGTTGCAGTGCTCCTGTAGCGCCTCCAACGACTCCCAACTGCGGCGGGCGATGTCGGGCCACCAGATGCGGTCTTCAAGGCTGTACCCCGAGATGCACAACTCCGGCGTGACGAGAAGATGAACGCCCCGGGATTTTGCCTCGGCGATCACGGCGCGCAGGCGCTCGGCGTTTCCGGAGAAATCGCCGACTTTGACGGATACGGATGCAACGCCGATGTTGACGAGTCGCATGGGTCTTGGGTGATCCTGTGGTTCGGTTTCTACGTCAGAATAGGACCTATAGGACGAATGGGACCTATAGGACAGAACGGTCGATTGAGAGCCACTTGGCGCGACCTAACACCGATCCAGCATGATCGAGCATCGGCGTCATGCCGAACCCAAGCTCCGATAACTCCTCTTGGTCCTATACGTCCTATCGGTCCTATATGTCCTATTTTCTACGCCCTATGCGCCCCCATTCTACACCGCAAAGCGGTCACACCGCATCTGAACGATTCAGGCGCTCTTCCTTGAAAGCCCCGACCTGCTCCGAGAGCAAGACGCGGTAGATCTCGGGATTGCGCAACCGCTTATACTCGTCCTGCAACTTCCCTAACTGACCGAGATAGCGTTCGCGCATGGCGGACACGGGTTCATCGTAGGTGCGTTTGCCCGCTTCGAAGACCGTCTTGAGC
>CAZWDH010000009.1:5434-45750 GCA_964632865.1 uncultured Nitrospiraceae bacterium | reverse complement strand
CCCGACCCGCCGCCGGTAACGGAGATCGAGACCTCCGGATGCTGGCTCATGTAAGCGTCTGCCCAAGCCGTTATCAGGTGCAGCATCGTATCGGAGCCTTTGATCATGATGCTCTGGCCTGATTCGGAAGCGCCTCCAGGGGATGAACCGCAACTCATGGTTAGTGCGGTGAATGTGCCCAGGACGAGGAATAGAAGTGGCTTACACATTTTTCTCGCGTTCATTTTAGTCCTTCCGCAGGGTTCGGGTGGTAGCCGTACTCGGCCTGTAGATCATATGAGATCGATGTTAGGGGAACGTTAGGGCGTGGAGAAGTGCGGGTTAGTTCGAACCGGGCATTGCAGGAGTTTCGGCAACTGGACCGGCAGGAAGGCTGATGCGGAAGGTGCTCCCCTTGTTAGGGATGCTATCGACCGAAACCTGACCGCCGTGAACACGCACGATATGCTTCACGATGGCAAGACCCAGCCCAGTGCCGCCCAGTTTTCTGCTCCGGGCTTTGTCGACACGATAGAACCGCTCGAAGATTCGCGTGAGGTGTTCCTGCTCGATGCCGCAACCTTGGTCGGTGATCGCGATCGAAACATTTTGGGGATCACGGTTCACGTCAATTCGGATATACGTACCTTCTTCGCTGTATTTGGTTGCGTTCTCCAGGAGGTTTTCGATGGCCAGTTGCAGGAGCGGCGCGTTGATGCGGGTGCGGATACCGGAATCGCATGTAATCTGAACGTTCATCCGTTTTGCCGCGATCGTGTGATCGCAGGCTTGCACGGCGCGTTCGATGACGTCCCTAATGGGGCCGAATTCCAGCGGTAACCGCGCTTGTTCTGCGTCTTGTTCGAGCCGGCTGAGACGCAGAAGATCTTCAATGAGCGCGGTCAAACGCTCTGCCTGTTTTCCGATGATCCCCAGGAATTTTCGGGAAGCCTCCGGGTCGTCCAAGGCGCCGTCCAGCAACGTCTCGACATATCCCTTAATGGCGGTGATGGGTGTTTTTAATTCGTGCGACACGTTGGATACGAAGTCGCGTCGCGCCGTTTCGAGCTTGTGAAGCCGGGTAATATCATGTAGCACAACGAGGCCGCCAATGCGCTTGCCTTGGGCATCATGGAGGGCGGCACCCTGGAGTTGCAGGTGCTCCTCGGAGCGGTGCTTCAATACGATGTTCCCAATCTGGGAGTCGCCGGTTGCCAGGATGGAGGCGACGAATCTCTGAAGGTCGACGTTGCGAAAGACCTCGTGGATGACCCGGCCCACGGCTTGCTCCTGAGGGACGTTGAAGATGTCCGCCGCGGCCTGATTCAGGCTGATGACGCGCTCGTCCGAGTCAAAGGCGATAACCCCCTCCACCATGCTGGAAAGTACCGCCTGGAGTTCGTTTCGGTGGCGTTCGACTGTGTGGATGCGATCCTCCAACTGGATGGCCATGGTGTTCATGGTGTTGGCGAGCAGGCCAAGTTCAACCGTATTCGGTACGGCAAGCCGCGTGGCCAGGTCGCCGTTGGCGAAGCGTTCCGCGCCACGGCGCAGGAGGTCCACGGGACGCGTCACGGAGCGGGTCGCGATGAGACTCAGTGCTGCAACCACCAGACCGACGAGCGCGATTCCCGTGGCCACTTCGGCGTACGTCGACCGGATGGCGGAGCGAATATTGGGTTCCGGTACCGCGATGCGGACGACCCCGGCGATCTCTTCCCTCCGATAGATGGGAAGCGCCACGTACGTGAGGTCGGTCCGAAGGGTATAGCTGTAGCGCGTTGAATTGCCACTCTGGCCGGACAGGGCTTCGATGACTTCGGGACGGTCGGCGTGGTTGTCCATCGTTTCGCTGTCATGGGCGGAATCGGCCAAAACCGTACCGGAGGGCAGGATAATCGTCACTCGCGCAGAGGCAGCCGCACCGAGCCTGGCACAGAGTTCGTTGAGATCCTCCGTCGATTTCGTGTACAGCGCATCGCTGATCACAGGTGCGATGAGCTTGGCGCGGGCTTCAAGGTCTGCTCGTCGCTGTGACTGGTAAATCTGCCCAACGGTTTGGGTTGCGTAGAACGCGGCGAGCACCAGTGAGCCGGCGGCAACGAGGACGAAGAGCGGAAATATCTGCCAGATGAGCCGCTTTCTGGGCAACGGCATTTACTCCTTCAGTCGATATCCGACGCCGCGCACGGTTTCGATGTAGTTGCCGCGTTCCCCCAGCTTCTTGCGAAGGCCCACGATTTGCACGTCCACCGCGCGGTCGGTAACGGCGTATCCGGCCCCACGGACCGAATCGACTATCTGGGAGCGGGTGAATACCCAACCCGGCCGCCGCGCGAGGCAGTACAACACACGAAACTCGGTATAGGTTAAATCGATTGGCTGCCCTTGGACAAGCAGTTCGTGCCGGCCGGGATGGATCACAAGATCGTGTACACGAAGCACCGACGACTTTTCGAGGGCCTCGGTTTCCCTTCGGCGGAGCACGGCTTTGATCCGGGCAAGCAGAATGCGGGGACTGAAGGGCTTTGTAATATAGTCATCGGCGCCGAGTTCAAGACCTCGCACCACGTCGGACTCTTCACCACGAGCCGTAAGCATGATGATGGCCGCCTCGCTCGTCTTGGGGTCGTTCTTGAGCAGCGTACAAACCTCGAGCCCGTCCAGCCCGGGTAACATAAGGTCAAGCACGACGAGGTCGGGTATCAACTCCCGAGCGGATTTGACCGCCTCTCCCCCAGTCGCAACGCAATGGACCTTGTATCCGGCTTTAGCTAAGTTGTAGTTTACGAGTTCGAGGATGTCTTCTTCGTCATCGACGACCAGAATGCTTTCACGCGGCATGGTACGCTCCTCGGATAAATCCCCACACGAGACATTGGAGCGGAGTGTACGCTAACATTGTTAGGTTAGTGTAAGGATTCGTTCTGGTACAACCGCTTTCATTTAGGTGACTTGTGCACGTTAGATACGGGAGGAAACTCCGGTTTAGCCGGTTTGCTCATTGGGCTGGCATTTTGCTCGTATGTTCAAGCGCGGCGTTTGCCGACCTTCAGAACGTCGACGTAGGCGGACAGCTCCGGATTCGGGCACGGTATTGGTCGAATATGTTTGTCGATGGAGACCCGGAGCTGCGCATCCCGGGTTTCTTTCTTCCGGGAAGGCCGATCGGTTCTACGGGGACAGCCAGCGAACTCGCCTGGGATGACCAAGGCAATGATTTGACGCGGTTCGAGCAACACACGTGGCTCAGGTTTCGGGCGGACTTTACCAGCCACGTTGCCGCGCAAGTGGATCTGTTCAGCCTGGATACGTGGGGTTCCGACCATCGCTCAGACTACCTAACGGGGATGGATACCCGTGCAGATACATCCAGCGACGTAGAGTTTTTGCAGAGCTTCGTCGAGGTCGACGCGCTTTTTGGTGCGCCGTTGCGGCTGCGTGCGGGAAGACAGCAGATCGAGCTTGGGGATGGGTGGTTAGTCGGGAACAGCCACAGCACCGATGAATTTGCCTTTGATGGCCTGAGACTGACGTACAACGCGGAACCGGTCACGATTGATGGGTGGTGGACCAAACTTGCGGAAGGCGGTGCGGAAGAACAGGACGGCGACGTCGATTTCTACGGTCTGAACGCGACGTACCGCGGGCTTCGTCATCATGAAGTTCTCGCGTATTGGCTTTTCATTCGCGATGGGCGATCGATAGGCGACACCGATTTCGTTGCACCGCTGGAACGTCTCGAAGATTGGGTAGGGGTGGACGACTACGACCCGACCGAAATGCATACCTTCGGCGTCCGCGTTCAAGGCGGATGGGGTTCGTGGGACCACCACGCGGAGGTGGCGTATCAAACGGGCAATGCCGATAGCGTGGGCCACCTGTTCTCGCCTTTCGGGTACGGCGACACGGCCGCGCGGTTCGATTCCTGGGCATGGGATGCCGAGATAGGCTACACCTTCGACGCGGCATGGCAACCACGGGTGTTTGTGGGCGGCGCCTATTTGGGGGGCGAAGATGAACGTGATTTGAATATCGCCGATTGGCTCAATCCCTTCGACCGTCCGGACGCCAGCGTGTCGTTCAACCGGTTATTCAGTTCGACCAAGTACGGCGAATTGTTTGGCCAGGATCGGGACGCATCAAACTTCAGGCAGTTGCGAGTGGGAGTCGATTTGCAGCCGTTCGAACCGATTTCCTTGACGGCGACGGCGATGCGGTTCTGGGTGAACGAACCGTTTGATTTGCCTCGGAGTTTGACTGCGGGAGGCTTTCGGATCCCTCTGGCCCCTGCGTTGCCCTTTCTTACCGAGCCCTCCGACGACGATGTCGGGACCATAACCAGCGTGGATTTGCGTTACCGGTATTCCGAAGAACTGGAGTTTCGTCTTGTTGCCGAGTATCTGTTCGCGGAAGACGGCCTTGGTGACGGCAGCTTTGTTTACAACAACGGTCTGGCGTTCAACGGCGGTTCGGACAGCGACAATGCAACTTACCTTGCCGTGGATGCGGTGCTTGCGTTCTGAACCGGCCTGGGAGGGAACTCCCAGAAAGTGTAACGTGTGAACCCGCAGTATCCATGATGTGCCGCGGGCGACAAGTTCCCTTAATTGCCGCAGAGCGAGCACGCGCTACGGTTTTCGGGCCGGAGGTAATTGGCCGGTTGTAAGGATGGCTTTTCGTCAGGCTTCTGACCCGTTGACCGGCTCCCGCCTAAGTCGAATAGACTTCGAGATTTGTCAAGTTGGTAATTTCAGATCTCAGATCTGAGATTTCAGATCTGAGAGGAAACAGGTCTAAAGGCAATTTTGAAGGCAGAAGATTGAAGGCATAAGTCTGAAAGCAGAAGTTTAAAATGTGAGTCGGCGTTTCGTTGCGGATTGTTGCCCTGTCTTGCGTTCATTCAGTCCTTCTTGTTTGGGTCCGGATATATTTCGGGAAGTGACTTGTGGAGGTTTTCTTTGATCTTGTGGTCGAATGCTTCGGCGCGACGGTCGTAATCGTAGCGGGCGCGCGCGGCGTCGGTGAGATGTCGTTGACCTTTGATATCGGTGTTCTGAAGGCTGTTGGCCCAGGCGCGGATCTGACGGGAGCAGCTTTCGGAAAGGGATATCAGATTAGCGATTTCAGATTCCAAATGGGCGGATTCCGGGGCGCGTTCGACGAAATGGAGCATGGAGCGGACCTCGCCCGCGGACCCGCGCGAGATATACAGGAAGCCGATTAGTTCCGCGGTGGAGCCGCGCTCGAAGCCTTCGGCGATGTTGTTGGAAACGGACAGGGCTGCGCGGCGCAGTTGGCTGCGCAGATCGCCGGATTGGGTGAAGAAGGAATCGCGCGTCAGGCTGTAAACCCGAAGCGCGAGGTCCATGGCGGCATTCCAGATCGGAAGATCTTCGAAGCGCTTATACTTCATGCTACGGGCTCCTAAATGGTGTGCTAGAGGATCGCGACGAAAGCATGACTTATATCAGTGCCGAGGCGTAAAGGCAAGATGAGGCGGTAGCGAGTCTTCATGCGACGAAATTCGCTCAAATACTTAACTCCAGAAAGAATACCTTACCGGGCCGCGCTTGATAGATGCTTCAAATACTTTAGCGATCGCCTCGCTCGCCCAAATCTGTCGAGTTTAAATACGGACAATTGCCCCGCGTCTTCCATCGCCCTAGGGCCAGCGCTTGGCGTGCAACATGTCCAGAGGCGCTGAGAAAACCGAAGTGAATCTGCCACATGCTTTCCGTGCATGACATTCGTGGGAGTGAGCGCTTCGAGGAGCGGGAGGAGACTGCGGATAGTACAATTTGAACTCGATTGGGTTCTGGCGAAGCTCAATGGACTTAGGTTCCACGCTTAGGGAGGATCAATTCTGAGATTTGAGATCTGAGATTTGAGATCTGAGATTTGAGATCTGAGATTTGAGATCTGAGATTTCAAATCATAGGTCGATTTCGTCTTTTCGAGGTGACGAAGACTTCGTTAGGATTCGTTTAATGATTGCTACTTGCGCAGTGTCCGCGCGACGATATTCGTTGTGCGCCGATTGCGCCGGACTCCTGAAAGCCCTATAGTACCCGCAGTCAGGAGCTTCTCATGGCGGCGAAGGATCAGAAGGCGGACTGCTATTCCGGCGGTGAGCGGCGGTGGATGGAGTATACGCAACAGGTCCGTGGCGAGGCGCTTCGGCCGTTGTTGCAAGGCATGGCGCGCGCGCGGCTGCGGCCGGATCATCTGACGGTGCTGTCGCTGCTTGCGGGGCTGGCGTTTTGTCCATTGTATCTGTTCGCGGTGCCGTGGGCGTTGGTGGCATTGGCGCTGCATGTTGTACTGGACGGTTTGGACGGACCCCTGGCGCGGCATTTGGGGGTAGCGTCACGGAGCGGGTCCTTTACTGACAGCATGGCGGATCAAACGATAATTGCCGCGTCGACGCTGACGTTAATGTACACGCAGGATGCGGACGTCTTTGCCGGGGCCCTGTACATCGTGGCGTACACGGTCGTGGTTCTCTTTGCGATGGCGCGCAACGCGCTGAACGTGCCCTATTCCTGGTTGTTCCGGCCGCGATTCCTCGTGTACGTGTGGATTGGCGTCGAGAACTATTGGTTGCCGGGCACCTTGAATTGGGTCCTGTGGGCATGCACGGTGTTGTTGTTGGCGAAGACCGTGTCCGGATTTGTCCGGATTCGGAATCGAATTTGATCGGAAGGACGTAGGTAGCAGTATGAATGAGGAAGCGCCCAAGCCGGGATCCAATGCAGGCACTGATCCCGCTAACCCTTACAACATCGATTTCGCTCGTGAAAAGCGACTGCGCAATTGGTTCATTGGATTGATTGGGGCCGCATTTCTAATCGCGGCCGTGTTGGTGGCTCTGGCTTTCTTGTTCGACTTTATGAACGCTTCGCAAAACCGTGTGCCGGCACCGGAGCCTCCTCCCGCGCAGGGCGTACAGACGCGGGGCGACGGAGCTGGGCCGGTTCGGCTACTCGCGTAAAGAGAGGTTCAGGGATCGAGTTGTCCGTCCGGCAGGCCCAGGGGAAGCGGCTCCGGCCGAGGGCAGGGGCGCAGCGTTTCCACGTGACGGCCCGAGGTGGACGATTCATTGAAGCAGTGCATGATATCGAGTACGTGACTCGCCAGTTCGCCATTCGCGCGGTGGCCACGGCCTGAGCGCAGGGAACACGCCATATCGGCCACGCCAAGACCCCGGCTGTTGTCCGCGTAGCCGTGCGTATGGGGCATCTCTTTCCATTCCCCGTCGTGTCCGCGTTTCACCATGACTGAACCGCCAAAACAATTGGGATCGGGAACCGACATGGACCCCTCGGTACCGTGGATTTCAATGTGCGGCAGGTGGTGGCCCCATACGTCAAAACTCATGATGATGGTGCCGATGGCTTTATTGTGAAAGTCGACGATCCCGGCGAGATGGGTTGGCGTCGTGACCTTCACCCGAGCGCCACGGTAGGGCTGGCTCGTGATAAGGCGCTCCGGGAACGAAACTCTCGTCGACGCGCCGACGCGACGGACCGGGCCAATCAGCGTACACAACGCGGTCAGGTAGTAGGGACCCATGTCGAACATGGGTCCACCGCCGGGTTGATAAAAGAATTCGGGATTCGGATGCCAGTGTTCGTGACCGTGGCCCATCATGAATGCGGTGGCCGCGACGGGTTCGCCAATCCAGCCGTCGTCGATGATCTTCCGGCATGTTTGGATTGCTGCGCCGAGGAAGGTATCCGGCGCACAGCCGACTCGTAGCTTCTTCTCTTCCGCCAAGGCGAGCATGCGGGCCGCCTGGTCGCGGTCGATTGCGATGGGCTTTTCGTTGTATACGGACTTGCCTGCTTCGAGCGCGGCCAAGGCGATGTCGCCGTGGGCAGACGGCACCGTCAGGTTGATGACAATCTCGACATCAGGATCGGCAATCAACTTTTCGACGGGCAGGGCCTTGGCGATTCCGTGCTCCCGCGCTTTGGCTTTGGCGCGGTCTTTGATCAGGTCTGCACAGGCGACGATGTCAATACTCTCGAAGCGCTTGCCCGCCTTGAAATAGATATCGCAAATGTTTCCGCAACCAACGATGCCACACTTGACCGGTTCCACGTTTGACGTTCTCCTAGCGGGACGCCCACAGCATGCCGCGCCGCATGATCTCCGCGCATTCGGGCACTTCGAAATCGGCGGCCACATGACCCAGAGCAGAGTAAAACACGCGGCCCGCGCCATACATGCGTTTCCAGACCACGGGCATGACGCATCCTTTGGCCCACGGCGCGTCGATGCCGGAGATTTCGGTGGTGGCAAGCACGTCGTTCGAGGGGTCTACGTGCATGTAGTACTGCTCGGAGTGCATGGCGAAATCATTCAACCCTTCGACGATCGAATCGTCAGGCTTAACGATGTTGACGGTGTAATCGATGATGCCGCCGGGATGGGCGACGAACTGTCCGCCGGTCATGAACTGGTAGTCGGTGTTCTCGCGAAACGCGTCGCACATGCCGCCGTGCCAACCCGCGATTCCCGTACCGGTTCGTACGGCATCCAAGAGCGCCGAGACCTGCTCTGTCGTGATGGCTCCCATGGTCCAACAAGGCACAATGAGGTCGGTCTTGGAAAGCGCTTGTTTATCCAGAAACGCGTCGAGCGTGTTCGTGACGGTGACGGCAAACCCTTCACGTTCGAGCACGGGTGCAAAACGGGCGACGCAAAGCTCCGGCTCGTGGCCATCCCAACCGCCGTATATCATGAGTGCCTGACGCGACATGTTTCCCCGGAAAAGGTTGTTTTGCTATTGCGACTCTCGGGCTCTACTTCTCTGCCCAGAGAACGATGGCAGGCGGGACATTTTTCCACACGATATTCGTCTCGCCCGTGCGGCTGAAGCGTTCCGTCAACTTCTGGCGGAATTTCTTGCCCGATGGAATCGCCGGACTATGGATGTACGTATAGGTGGCAAAGGTGCCGCCGGGGCGCAGCGACGCGACCGCCGCGTCCAACAGTTCATCCTGCAACTCATCGCTGAAAACCGTCCAGGGCAATCCCGAAACGATGCTGTCGCAGCAGGTCTCCCCCACTTTGGAGAGGTATTCGGGTGTCTTGGAGGCGGAGTCGTTGAAGACCGTCAATGCAGGAAAGCGTTTCTTCAATACCTCGACGAAATCGGGGTTGATTTCCATGGCGATGAGCTTGGCCTCGGGATGGAGCACATCAAGCAGGCGCTCTGTAATAGCCCCGGTGCCCGGTCCGAACTCGACGACCGTACGGGCCTCCGGAACCTTGGCGGATTGAACCACCACGGATGCCAGTTCACGGGAACTCGGTACGATTGAACCGACACGGTTTGGCGCCTCGAAAAATCCTTTGAGAAACCGCATGGCATACACGGCGCGCAAATCCTTCCTAGCGGCGGGAGACTTTAACCTTTCACGGCACCCTTGGTGATGCCGGCCACAAACTGCTTCTGAAGAATACTGTACAGAATTACGATGGGAATCACAACGAAGATCGTAGCCGCCATCATGTGATTCCAAGGGGTTGCGCCTTCCTCGGCCTCTTTCTTGAGGTAGGCGAGGCCGATGGGCAGGGTTCGCATTCGCTCGGAATTGGTGACGACAAGGGGCCACAAATAGTCGTTCCACCGCCCCAGGAAGCAGACCAAGGTAACCGCAACAACGAGCGGCCGGCTCAAGGGCATGACGATCTGCCAGGCGGTCCGGAAGTGGCCCGCACCGTCGACAGTGGCCGCGTCGAACAGGGGATGCGGTATGGTGCGGAAGTGCTGGTACAACACAAACACGGGGAAGGCGTAGGCGATTGGCGGCACGATGAGCGCCCAGTAGGAGTCGATCCAACCGAGCTTGTCGAGGAGCAGATAATTGGGCACCAGCTTCATCTCATCCGGGATCATCATGGTCGAGAGGACGAGTATGAGCAGCACCTGCTTTCCGGGAAACCGAATGCAGGCGAATGCGTAGGCCATGAGCGCGGCAAAGATAACCTGCAGCAACGTGGTAGCAACGCCCGTGAACAGACTGTTGAAGTAAAACCATTCGAAGGGCGCGGCATTCCAGGCCTTCACGTAGTTCTCCCACACCGGAGATTCGGGGAACCAAGGCGGCGGATAGGCGCTGACCTCCCCGTTCGTCTTCAGTGACGTCATGAGCATCCAGAAAAAGGGCAGGCCGAGGACGCCACAGGCAAGGATCGTCGCCGCATACCAGAGGAATCGGGCGACGTACCCGCGCGGTGTGGAATGGGATCTAGTCATGGGCGTCAGTTCTCATAGTGCACCCAGCGCGCGGCCGCGCGGAATTGGATTGCCGTGAAGACTACCGTGGCTGCGAAAAAAATGATGGCGAAGGCGGATGCAACCCCGGATTGAAAATCACGGAAGGCGAGCTTGTACAAATGGTAGACGTACACGCTGGACGAGGGGTAGACCGGTCCGCCCTCGGTCATGATGGCGACGAGGTCGAAGGCTTTGAGCGCGGCGATGAAGCCGGATACGAGCAAGAAGAAGATCACCGGACTCATTAAGGGGATCGTGATGTGCCGGACCCGCGTCCAGGGCGGAGCGCCGTCAATGGCGGCGGACTCATAGGTCTCCGTGGGCAGACTCTGAAGCCCGGCGAGAAAAAACAGTGTGGCAAATCCAATCTCGCGCCAAACGCCAACGGCCATAACGGCCACCAAAGCGAGAACGGTACTCGACAGGAAGTTGGGGCCTTCCACGCCCAGGGCGCTGTATGCGGACGCGAGGGGGCCGAATCGCGGGTGAAGCAAGACGACCCAGACCAGCGCGGCGGCGGCCGTGGCGGTGACGTGGGGCAGAAAGGCAATGGTTCGAAACAGGGCGCGGCCGCGAAGGGGGGCATTCAGGAGAATGGCGAGCAGGAACGCGAAGGTTTGGGCGACCACGACGACGACTACCGCGTAGGCGATGGTGTTGAACGTGACGCGCCAGAATTCCGCGCCTCCGAGCAGTTCTGCATAATTCGCCAATCCGACCCATTCCGGTTCGGGCCCCAGCAAGTTCCATTGGTGAAAGCTGAGATAGACCGTGTGCACGATGGGCCAGTAGGTGAAGGCGATAAAGAGGGCGAAATTGGGCGCGACGAACGCGAGAAAGGTCAACCATTCGCGCCAGTGGCGACGGATTGCCCGGGTCATGCGGTCTGGTGTTGTGCGTGCCACGATTTGCTGCTTTCGACTAGGATTTAGCGCGACGCGGAGAGTTCTCTCTGGACTTCGCGTTCGGCCTTGGCATCGGCTGCGTCGAGCGTTTTCTGCACGTCCGTGCCTTCCACCAGGATCTTCTGGAAGGCTTCATCGAACGCCGTTCGAACCGCTGGAGACATGTTAACGGAAAAGTCCCCGCGAAGATACGGTACCGCTTCGTGAATCGTGGCGTAGCGAGGATCGTCGAGGAGGTCGCCCGCGGCTTCGCGTGACGCCTCGGTGAAGGCGCAGTACCCGCTTTCGCGCGCGTAGTAGGCGATGCTCTCGGGCGAAAGCATGTACCGAATGAAGGACCATGCGTTTGCACGTTGGATGTCGGGCGTAGACGCGAGCATGGCCAATCCTCCCCCACCCGGCGCGTAGATTCTTCCCTTGGCACCGGCGGGATAGTTGGCGAGGGCGGGCGTGAATCCGTGCGGTTCGCCGAACACCTCGCCGAAGGCATCCTGCGAATCGAGGATCATCGCGGCTCTACCGGACAGGAAGGCGGTGCGCTGGCCCCCGGATGCTTTGTCCGGCAGGATGGCGGCGCCTTCCTGCACTAAAACTTGCAGTTCCGTCAGGAGGCGCACCACAACGGGATCGTTCAGGGTGATGTTCGAATAATCCGCGCTGGTCAGCTCTCCGCCTTCCGACCAAATCATCGAAAGCAGGGGCCAGGTGATGTTCCAAAGGGCAAGGCCGTGCCGGGTCACGGTGCCGTCGTCGCTGCGCTTTGTGACGGCGCGGACGCTGGAAAAGAACTCGTCCCACGTCTTGGGCGGGCCGTCGAGCCCGGCCGCCTCGAAGGCGTCCTGGTTGTAGTACAAAATCGGCACCGCCACGTTGAAGGGGAGCCAGTAGGTTCCACCGTCGACCTTCCCGGCGTCGATGAGATCGGCTGGCCATCCGCTCGTGTCGATCCCCTCTTCCCCATCGATCATCGGTCCGAGGTCGAGAAGCACGCCGGAGCGGGCAAATTCGCGAATCTCGAACGTGCCAAGCTGCGTGACTTGCGGTCCGGTTCTTGCAACAGCCGCGGCAACAAGTTTTGTCGAGAGATCGGAATAGCTCCCCTGAAACTCGGAACGGACCGTAATGTCCGGATGCTCGGCGTTAAAGCGTTCGACCAGCGCATCCTGGGCGTCCCCGGCGGCGCCGGTTAGTGTGCGCCAATAGGTGAGTTCGCCGGGATGGATCTCTCGCTCGCCGGAACAGGCAGCCGACAGCATAAGCAAAGCAAAGGCGACGGCATTGGCCGACCCGTGGCTAGACATACGCCATTGCAGCTTCATGCGATTACTCCTTCCTTACCACCGAGTGCCGACGGAGCCTAACACCAGTACCGGATACTTTCAATTCCGCAAATGGTCGTCGCCTTTCCGAGATTGCGGGCGCAGGGCTTATACTCTTCGCTGGTGTACTTCTCGAGGCGGCGATCTTTGGAGGATTAGGTATGCGAAATGTACAGACGGTTACATCAGCACCGGCCTTGTGCAGGCGAGCGTTCTTTTCGCGAATCGCGGCGGCATCGGCCTCGGGGGTTGCGGGGATCTCGTGCATGCGGGCCAGCGCTGCCGAAGCGAAGGAGACGTATGCGACGATTGCGAAGGGGATTCGAATACTACCGGGGCAATGGCGTCCGCACTACCCGTGGGAACATATCGCGTGGGTGAGCCCGTCGTGGCCAAGTCAGGACTACATCTGGCTGGATTTTCCCGAGGCGATCTTCACGGACCGGGGTCTCCTCTACCTGAGCCATGTGAATCCCGACGCGCCGGCCCTTTACGAGAGTTGGCCGGCCGTTCCCTGGCGGGTGGACGAAGACGGGATTTCCTTTGAGCGATCGCTGCCGGACGGAGTCGTTTTCGGCGGGAAGGTTTCCCGAGGTTCGGAAATCACCGTGGACCTGGAACTGCACCTCCGAAACGGCAGCGAACAACCGCTCCGGAACATCACTTTGCAAACCTGTGCGTTTCTTCGAGCCGCGAAGGAGTTTGCGGATTATACGCGTGACAACAAGTTCGTCCATGTACCCGGCAAAGGGTGGAAAACCTATCCCGAGGCGGCCGAAGCTCCCGCGGACCGGGGCGCCTACGGCGTGGGTTGGCGGTCACACAATCGAAAGGCGGACCTGCCGGTGATGGTGACCACATCGAACGAAGCCGAGCGGCTCGTGGCCATGACATGGTTCGACGCTACCTTGTCCATGGTGTCCAATGGACACCATCCCTGCATGCATGCGGACCCGCACTTCCCCGATCTCGAGCCGGGTGCGACACATACGATTCATGGCAAGCTCATCTTCTTCGAGGGACCTCTTAATGGTTTTCGGTTTGAGGACTACATCGCATGACCGCCGGCCTGAGTCAACGATATCTTTTGTGCTACGATTTGCGCGTATGCATGCGTTGGAAGTACCGGTAAGGAGGTTTGCATGAGTTTTCGCGCGGATCGGATGAACAAAATTGACTCGAGCGGCATCCGCAAGGTGTTTGCATTGGCGGCTACGCTGGAGAATCCGGTTAATCTCAGTATTGGCCAGCCGGATTTTGATGTGGACGACGCCATTAAAGAGGTGGCGATCGAACAGATCCGCGGTGGATTCAACAAATACACGCAGACCTGGGGAATCGACGAGCTTCGCGAGGCCGCGTCGCAGTACTACGAACGGCGGTTTGGTACAGGCATCGAGAACGTGATGATCACATCGGGTGTCTCGGGCGGTTTGTTCCTCGCGCTGCTCGCCACCGTGAACCCTGGCGACGAAGTGATCTTTGCGGACCCATACTTCGTGATGTACAAGCACCTCACCAACCTGATTGGCGGTGTGTGCAAGATGGTGGATACCTATCCGGACTTCAAGCTCACGGCCGAAGCTGTGGAACGCGTCATCACGCCGAAATCCAAGCTGTTGATCGTGAACTCGCCCTCCAACCCCACGGGCGTTACCTTGACGCGCGATGAAATGAAGGCCTTGGCGGACGTCGCGCGCAAACACAACCTGCTCGTTATCAGCGACGACATCTACGATCAGTTCCACTACGACGGACCCCCTGCGACGATGGCGGGGCTTTACGAGAACACGATCGTGCTCAATGGCTTCTCGAAGATGGCCGCCATGACCGGGTGGCGCGTGGGATTCGCCGCGGGGCCGAAAGACCTGCTGAACGAGATGAATACCTTGCAGCAATACACCTTTGTTTGCGCACCCTCCTTCGCACAGAAGGCGGCGGTAACGGCTCTCGAGATGGATCACTCGCCCCGAATCGACGCGTACCGGACGAAGCGGGACCTCATTTACCAGGGTCTGGTGGACCGGGGATTTTCCGTCACAAAGCCTGGCGGCGCGTTTTACATTTTCCCTGAGGCCCCGGGAGAGGACGGCGATGCGTTTGTTAAGAAGGCGATCGAAAACTCGCTGCTGATCATTCCGGGCTCGGTATTCAGTGAACGATCCTCCCATTTCCGGATCAGCTTCGCCGCGGAGGAGGCGACCATCTCGCATGGGTTGGATATCCTGGAGCGGTTACGCGGATAGCTGGTTTGGCATGGGCGGCGTGGGGTGCGAGGTGGGATCTAGATGGGTGTTCCTTGCGCCTCGCTCGGTTGCCCGTGTTGTGTCGCCGCCGATTGCGCATTCCACATGCTCATGGCGAAAAGCACACAGGACGTGTAGTACAAGGGGTAGCACAAATACCCGTTGATGGCCGAGCCACCGTAGCGCCATCGCGCGACGAAGATGTCAGAAACGTAGAAGATCAGCGCAGCCGGCACAATCCAGGAATTGGCGTGCCGCGCCCCCCAGGCGCCGACAAGCATGGCCGAGATAACCACGGTGTACGCCACCACCGCCCCTCGTTCGTCATCGGGAACATGGGGCAGAATCCACGCCAGCAGCATTGCCGCCATCGGAACTATCGGCAGTAGCGCGTGCGCGCAGTCGCGCCAGATGAGGCCGGTGGACCAGAAGCCCGCCATGAGGAATAAATGCGCCCCAAGGAACGCATACAGGCCCCATACAAAATTCTCCGGGCCGATCACGTCCCCAATCCAGCAGCACGATAAGGCGAAAAACACAAAGAGATGGTACTTGGTCAGATGCGGTTTGCCGAGCAGTCCGATCCCCAAATAGGCTGTGGATGCGAGTACGGTCGATAGCCAGACGAGTTGCCGAAAGCCGTGATACTTCGCCACAAGCATGCTGGCGGTCGCAACCCCGGTGACGATGGCAAGAGCCCATACGGTTCGTGTCAGATTCGGTGACCGGAGTGAGGCGGTAAGTTGTTGCACTGCAATGTATATTCCTGCTTTGGTCGAAACATCCTCGCTGCAGGATGTGCGAAATCCCCCGAAAAGGCATTGACACCAATGGCAGGATACGGTATTGTGAACCAATAGTCAACCAAAGTTCGACGAATAGTCGATAAATGCGGGGCGGATTGGGGAGCACCCCGGAATGCCTGCAGCAGACAATCGAACAGCGGTTGGCGTGCCCTTCTTGTTTACTCATGGCGGCCGAGCGTGACCCTGCCTATCCGGGGTCGCGCTCGAACCGTTTTCGGTGATTCACTTTCCTTCATACCGCCGAAGCAACCTGGCCACGCTCGAATGCTGATCCAATCCGGCGAGGTCCAGCGGAGTTCTTCCCCGGCGGTCGCGCGCCATGGCATCCGCACCAAGGTCAATGAGCAGTTGCGCCATCCCCCGGTAGTCATCGTCGGCCGCCTCGTGGAGCGCAGTCCAACCCAAATCGTTTCCCGAGTTGACGTCGGCGCCATGGGCGACCAGGAAGCGGACCATTCGTTTGTTGCCGGAGCGGACGGCGAGAAGCAGGGGCGTGTCACCGTACTGGTCGCGGGCATCGACATCGGCGCCGAGATGAATGAGGAGCCGCGTGATCGCGAGGCACCCGAACTCCGCGGCAAGCAGCAGGGGTGTGAAACCATCGTCGTCGCGCGCTTCGATTAGGGATGGATCGTTCTCGAGGAGTTCGCGTACACGGATGCCATCACCGGCGATGACCGCATCGTGTATGCAGAGGGGCATCACGTTTTCCATGGCACGTCCCTTTCCGGAATCAGGGATTCGCCCGAGTGCCCCGGAAGTTATTGTAGCGCGAAGTTGCGCGATCCGCCAATGAAAACCGGAGTGGAGGATGCCGGGAGGATCATGCGTGGGGGTTGCTTTGAATCACAAAGTTCTCGTGTAGAAAGCAGATATCGAAGGTCGAACCACTCGCTAGACCTATGTTACAATCCGGTCCCATGCAAACCACGCTTACGCTTGGCGAGTTATACAAGCCCATACAAAAAGAAATGGACTCCGTGCGCAGCGCCGTTGCCGGCCTGTGGACGGATGCCTTACGTCTCGTGCACGGCGCGAGCCTTCCAGAGCCGCCGTCCGGGGGGAAAATGCTGCGTCCGGCCCTTTGTCTGTTGTCCGCGAGGGCCAGCGGGGCAACGGACACCGCGCACTTCGTGCCGCTGGCAACGGCGATGGAGCTCCTGCATCTGGCCGCCCTCGCGCACGACGATGTAATTGACGGTTCCGACTTTCGTCGCGGCGTCCAGTCGCTCAACGCGCTGTGGGACAATCACACCGCCGTGTTGGGGGGCGACTACCTGGTGGCGCGGGCCATTTCAATCATGAGTTGCTACGATTCATGTGCGGTAATCACCAGCGCCATTGATTCCGTACGGCAAATGGCCGAGGGCGAGTTGGTGAATTTCGGTCTGGGACGCGATCACCATTCGAAAGAAGCTTGCATCAGCCTCGCGCGGCAGAAGACGGCGAGTCTGTTCGCGGTGACGTGCAGCACGCCATGCTGTCTGGTCCCTGATTCGCCGCGCGACGCGCTCTACGACTTTGGAATGGCGATTGGTATCGCGTTTCAGTTGGTAGACGACGTACTGGATCTTTCTCAGGATCGCGAAACGCTGGGGAAACCGGCGTTTGGGGATATCGTCGAGGGCAAGCGCACGCTCCCGATCTTGTTCATGCGTGACGCGCTGGACGCTGTGGGGGTCGCGCGGTTGGACGGGTTGCGCGGAACGCCGCTATCGGCCGAAGACCAATCGTGGGTCGCGGAGATGGTGGAAACCACCGGCGCCCGCGAGCGTACCGAGGCGCTGGCGCGCGAATATGTGGACGAGGCACGGGCTGCCTTGGCCGCCCTGCCCCCCAGCATCTATCGTGACAGCATGCACGGCTTGGCCGAGTTCGTCTTGATTCGCGGCTCTTGAGCCGCGCGCATCCAGTAGTGCATGGGGTTCTTCCTTCCCGCTTCCGCCTCCGGTAAACTCGTGCGAGCGCAAATTCGTCACATGCCACCAGCAGGGAAACGGCGAGCGGTCATGTTTCAATCCAGCCTTGATCACACGGTTCAACGACGGCTGACTGGGCCGGACGGGATCCGGAAGCAACGTGGGTACGCAAGGCACGTAATGGTTCTGGCGTTCCTGTCCGTCGCGTCATCGCTTTACATCGCGAATGCGGAAGTTCCCCTGTGCCGGGTGTTATCGGGCAAAGAGGGCGGGCCCGCGATCGTCATCGACGACATGGTGTTCTCCCCCATCTTCTTCGCAGTGAACAATCAGTTCGGACGGGATGATGTTCTGGTTTCCGAAATCAAGCAAGCCGGCAACGCTGGAATCGACTTGATATCCTTTAACATCCCGCTCGATTGGGCTGGTACGGGACAGGGAATCCTGGACACCATCGACACGTTCTGCTCCGCCAATCCCAATGCTTATTACTACGTCCGCGTCTGGGTCGGCGGCAATCCGCAGTGGCTGGAGAAGCACCCGGAGGCCGCCATCGTTTTGCACGACGGAACGCGCGTGCCTTGGTCTTCGCCTGCGAGCACGGTGTGGCGTGACGAGGCGGATCGCCTTCTGAGGGATCGCATCAAGGAGATCATGGAGGGTCCTCACGGGGATCGGTTCATTGGCGTACACCCCGCGAATATGCAGACCGGCGAATGGTTCTACTACCACGCCAACGAGTCGCTGGACTATTCGGACGCGAATAAGGCGGCGTTCCGTGCCTGGCTTGCCGTACACTACCGGAGCGAGAGGCGGTTGCAGGAAGCCTGGGGTAACCCGGGCATTACGTTCGAGTCCGCGGAAATCCCGAAACCGGCGGTCATGGAAGCCACGGACCTGGGACCCTTCCGCCATCCCGTAGACCATCGGGCGGCGGCCGATGCGCAGCGATTTCAAAGCGACTTAGTGGCAGACACGATCGCCCATTTTGCACGGGTCGTGAAGGATGCAACGAACGGGCGGTCGCTGGTAGGCGCGTTTTACGGGTACACCTTCGAATTGAACCACAATGGTCCGCAAGTGCTGGCGCAATCGGGGCACCTATCCTTGGGGCGCCTGTTGGCGTGCCCTGACGTGGACATGATTCACGCGCCGTACGCGTACTTCGAGCGCGGCCTCGGGCAGCCGGGTCACTTTCATCTCCCCCTCGACTCCATCGCGATGCACGGTAAGTTGGCGGTATTGGAGGAGGACTCCTATACCCATCTTGCCTCGGACCCGCCCCCTGGGATCACCGCGCCAGGTGTCCACGTCCGAACGAGGACCCTGGATGAGACCTTGTCGTTAAACCGGCGGAATTACGCGAACTTCCTGACGCACAAAGCCGGGTTCTGGTACTTCGATCTGCTGTCCGACGGCCGTTGGCACGATGAAGAGTTCTGGAAGACGGCGCCATTGCTCCGGCGGATGGCCGCGACAGCGCGTGACGAACCGGTGTACGAACCCGAGGTCGCGTTTGTCGTGGACGAGGAAAGCGTGCACGCGCTGGCTTCGAATACACGCCCCTATTTGCTGCAGTCAATCGGGAATTGGCGCCACGAACTCGCCCGGCTGGGTACGACGGTGGGCTACTATCTCCAAAGCGATCTGGTCACGCTGCCCGATTCGGTGAAAGTTGTTCTACTCGCAAACCCCTATACGATTGATGACGACGCGAACCGGGCGCTCCGTCCCATCCTCCGTCGGGGCGGGACCGTTATCTGGACCTTTGCGCCCGGAGTGGCCGAAACGCGGGAATTGGATCTGTCGCGCGTCGAAGCGCTCACGGGGATTGAAACGACAACCATGGAACGAAGTGGACCCTTCTCGATCTTTAGCACGGTGACTGACGAACGCGTTCAGTTTGAGCACGATTGGCAGCCGCGCCTGCGCATCGAGGAGTCGGGAAACATGCAGATTCTGGCGAGATATGAAGGCGCGGAAGAAGCTGCAGCCGCAGCAAGACCTATGGGAGACGGAGCCAGTGTGTATTCGGCTGTGCCCCGGCTTCCTGTGGGGCTATTGCGCTGGATCTGCCGGAATTCCGGGGTTCACTTTTACCGGGAGTCGCCGGGGATGACCGGCGTGGTAGGACCATACCTCATCGTTCACACGAGTAGCGCGATTACGGAGCGGTTCCGTTGGCCCGAGCCGGCCACAACGATTGACCGCCTCATCCCTTACAGCCCCTTGCCGATCGCCACGGACACACAGGTTTGGCGTGACGATCTGCCGGCGAACACGACAGTAATCTACCGGGTGACCGAATAATTGGAAGGGGCGTCCGTGCCGGAACGGTGATCCAGGCGATCACAGAGATCGTGTAGATCTGGGCAAGTGGTGTGGGATACGACGGAGAATCCGAAGGACACGCCGGGCTGTTGACCCCGGTCGCACACATCGGATGTCTATCCGACACGGACGCCAAGAAGATGTGTGAATGCAGCCGGACTCAGCCGGCGTTCAACTCGCTTCCCCGATTCTGGTTTCGATACCAAGTTCACGTGCGGGCTATGCCCGGATACAGCAATAAGGCGATCGTAAGAATGGCGAGTCCAACCGGCAGCCACCAGAGGCTGGAGAAATAGTGTTTCCGTCGCCACTGGATCGTGGCCATTCTTGGCTCAGTTGACATCGTTTTCCACTCCAAACCTGTACCCTCCGACTCGAGAACCTGTCCAGTTTTTGGACGCGGCGATAAACCGGTGTCCTGAACTGCAACTCCGAGTTTATTCGGGTGGACTCTAACTCATTTATTTAAAATATCTTACGCGACTTAACCGCCTTCAATCACCCTTACTGCGTTTGCGGCGTTCATGTCGCTCTACGTTGGAAATGCAACTGTGGTGCCAACTGTTAGTGGAAACTTGCCAATGGCTATAAGCATCTCTTCATAAGATTCTTATAAGGGATGGCCTGTCTAGGGGTGTCTGCAAGATCAGACAAACGAGTTGAAGCCGGTCCAGTTTCTGGACTCGCCTCTGTAATGATTGATTACAATTGGGATCTTCAGAAAGAATCGGGAAGGAATTGGTCCGTAGGCTCGATTGCCACGGTCACCAAACATTCGAAGTAGCGCCCTGCACTCGCCGGGGTACCTGTCGTCGGTTTACCTCGTTCTTCAGTTCCATGTCGTCGCATCGATCAACGCGCGTTGCATGGAATTAAAAACTGCATTTTCGACGTCGATGGCGACTCGCCACGGTCTTATCTCGAAAAAGCCATGGCCTTGACCGTTTTGATCGCGCGGCCCGAAACCGCTCCATTCCATGGGCAGACTGATAGCATATACCGCCCCATAGGTAAACTGGTGAAAAGACTGGAGGAAGGGATTCTTGCCGGCACCAAGTTGTTGGGTGTGAATGTATTCATGGGCGAGCGTGCTGGCTAATTCGGCAACGGCGATTGGTGAGGTGGGCGAATCGACGACACGCAGAACCAATTCCTCGTTCAGAACGAAGCCGCCTTGTGTAAAGAATGGTGTACTCCCTCGGACGTCTTCTCCCATTTCTGCGACCCGGATGCGATGAGAATTCACCATTAAGAAATCCCCCAACTCCTCGAACTCGGCGACTTCTCGAATTGCGTCGATTGCGGTGTAGACTGCCTGCATTTCCGGTCCCGTCAATGCGCGGCTTTCCCCAGTGAAGAATTCGCCTACGGATTTGCACGCAGCAGAACTATCCGAAATTCGATTCCTAACATGGTCCGCACTCACTCGCATTTCCGCTTGAATCGAAAAGCAAGCCAATGTCCGAGAGAGGTCATGCCCCACGATGGCCTCGCCGGTGCTGGCCAGCAGCACGATTACGAGCAAAACGAGAATGATGACGGGCAGGATCAACTCATGGCCCACGTCCACGCTTGCCGCCCATCGAGGTAACTTATTGTAGGGATTGAGATAATCGCGATGGTCCCTCGATATCTCCCGTGCCAACGGATCTGGGTCTCGTCCAGATTCTGGACGCGGTTTCGCAGTCCCACCGTCTGGTCTTCTCTTGGTCTGTTTGACGCTTGTCTCTAAGCTCTTATTTTTTCTCGTGTTGCGTCCCATGGCACATTCCCTCGTCCAGTTTTCCCCCGCGATCCTCTCGCTACTGGTACCGGGAAATATGCAAACTAGATGCCATTTTCATTTCAGAGTGAGCTCATGTTCGCAACTGCTTGTTAAAAAATAACTTAGATCTCATAGCCCAAGATTCATGTCACAAAGATGATGGACGCAGAACGTCCCAATCTCCAGTTTTTGGACTGGTGAATCGCCACAAAACAATACACGCAGGGAATACCGTCTCCGGATTGCCTTAGACGCAGGCGTGGCCGATGGGAATCAATCGGTTGGCGATTGTTCACTCAACAGAAGCTACGTGCACCTCGAGAGTCCCGAGGTAAGGTACCAACTGCCACCAGTTTTCGATGCCTCCGGTCAGCAGTTTGATGTGAGTGGCATCGGCAATGGGCTGTCCGAGGGTGGGGTCCATCCAAATCCAGCGGCCAACGTGGACTTCCGGCCAGGCATGGTAGTAGAAGGCCTCGTACTCTTCGCTCCACACGATGCCGATGGCGATGCGAGTGGGGATTCCGGAGGCGCGTGCGAGTGCCGTGTAGAGCACGGTGTGCTCGTTGCAGTCGCCTTTCTTCTTCTCCAGGACGTCGAGCGCGCTCGGCACGCTTAGTACCGGCGCTTTCTCGATTGACCCGTAGACCCATTCGTAAAGGCGCAGGGCTTTGTTCCAATCGTCCTCCACCCCGCCGACAATGCGTTGCGCTTGTTCACGAATCCTCGGAGAATCGACTTGAATGAACGGATCTCCAGCGACGTATTTCGTTCGCTCCTCGGACGCGATTGCGGAAGGCTCGCGAACGGAGGGCGGATCTGGGCTTTGAATCGTGAGGTGGTTGTCGGAGAGGATCGACTGCGTGTCGTCCTGAGGAAGCGTGGCGGTTTCTTTATCGCTCTTCATGACGACGCTCATCTGTCTGGCGCCTCGGAACGGCGTCGCTCCGGTCGCGCGCACCGCGGCAAGCTGGCCCAGCGAATCGCTACTGCCTGCGGTATCGAGGTTGCCCAAGGCATCTTCCTGCCGCACCCGCTCGATGAGAAAACCGACGGGTGTCTCGGCGCGCAGCACTTCCCCATTCTCCGATATCCAGGCGCGGGTTGCGATTCCGGATGAGTCGACGGTAACGACACGGGCGCTGACCCGTTCCCCCATGACCTCGATAGTATCCACGCCGGTGCAGGAAATCTTCGCCTGCGAAGTGGAGAGAGTGATAGGGTCGAACGTATCCATTTGAAAAGTGTCGCCGGGCTCCAGGGCCGGGAAACTGACCGTGTTGAACCCGATGCCCGAGGTGAGTCGCAGGCTGTCGTCAATGGGAAGTTCAATGGGGTAACTCTCCCCTGCCGTGGCGACTTCCGCGCGTAAGACGCCGTCATCGACGGCGCCGCGCACATCCACTTCATGGCCACTGGACCGGATGTTGAAGGTGAAATCCCGCAGGCCCTCGGCGCGCGAAACCCAGGTTTCGCCCATGGCGATCATTTCCGAGCTATCGCCGAAGAGCGAAAGACGGACCCGGCCCAAGACGCTGAGGGAGGTGCCGGGTGTCCCTTCGCGTGTGTCCGGTTCGGTACGCACGTTGACGTAGCCTACCTGCTTCCCGTCGGAGAGTTTGATGGCCATCCAGGTGTCGGTGGGAACGTCTGAGTAGCCTGCCCCCGCCATGCGGTCGGGCGTCAGGCGTGGAATGAAGGCCTCGCGCTTCAGTAAGAGCGCAGTCATAACGGCCCAAAAGATGACGATGCCCGCGATGAGGGGAACCAGGTAGCGGCGTTGCACGGAAGGAAACCTCTCGGTGTTGTCTTCCGCTTACATTGTCACGGACGCGTGCCGGAATACAATTCCGGGGTCGGGTATTGGGCGAGTACGCGCTTCACACACGTCGCCAAGGCCTGCGCGCAATCTTTGGAGCGGCGGCGGAGTTCGACGAGCCCGGAGATGGCACTGGGATGATGGACAGCGGCCCACATGACGCGCATGGTGTCGATATTGCCGTCACGGCCGCGGCATTCGTTGAGGTTGAGTGGCAAGTCTTCTTCCAGTGTATCGGTGATGGCTCGGATTCCGATGTAGGGCAGGCCATGTTCCTGGCAGAACGCGGCGACCGGCGCGGATTCCATGTCAACGCAGGTGATTTCGCCTTCGGGCCGGCCTTTCGCTAACGCATGTTTTTCGCCAGCAGTCGCGATGATGTGGTCGTACGTGAGGCATACGCCCGAATGCCAGGGGGTTGCGCCCGGAATGGCGCTGGCGATGCGTTTGGCGGATCCCGTTACGATCGATTGTGAACCTTCGGCGTTTTCCACCGATTCGAGGAGGACCAGGTCACCCAAGTGCAGAGCGGGCGTGAGTGCGCCGGCAAAACCAATATGGATGATTCCGCCAATCTCCTTTTCCTCGGTGATTTTTCGGATGGATCGATCGGCGTTTTGAGGTCCAACGCCGGTCTCCACGAGAAGTACTCCAGGCAAATTCGTAGGCCGGAGGAACGCGGACTCTGTCTTAAGGGCCGACAAGATGCACCACGGGCGTGATACGGTCTCCTCCACTCCACCTTGAGCCATAGCGCGTTGCCCCCAAGTGCCTGGCCTTTGCCGCAGTCAGTATACTACAGAAATGGACGAGCGCCCAAATGACGGGAAAGTCGGACCGTTCGTGCTAAACTGTCCGCCAATAGCAGGGAGGACAGTCGAGATGGCGTATGAAATGCTCATGGGGTTGAATGTAATTGACGACGCGGCGTATCAGGCGTATCGCGAAGCAATGATGCCGATTCTCACGGAGCATGGCGGTGGATTCGGGTACGACTTTCGAGTATCCGAAGTGTTGCGGTCGGCATCGGATGCGCCAATCAACCGGGTGTTTACGATTTACTTCCCTGACGAGGGGGCTAAGAACGCGTTCTTCTCCAACGAGGCGTATCTTGCCGTGCGCCAGAAGCACTTCGAGGCCGCCGTCGCGGACACGACCGTGCTTGCCAAGTATGAGCGGTGATTCGACTTCGTTGGTTGTTGACGGGATTCCCAGATGACCACTTCTTTGTGTGCGGTTTACCACGGTCCGGGAAAAGAACTTGAATTAACGTGCATCCCGCTTCCTGAACTGGGGCCCGGCGAAGTCCTGGTGCGGATTCTGGGATGCACGATTTGCGGGAGCGATCTGCACACGGTCGAGGGGCGTCGCGATACGCCGGTGCCGACGATCCTCGGACATGAGATCGTTGGCGCGATTGAGACGTTGGGGCCGGGTGCGCCCGCGACAGACGCCGCGGGGCATTCGCTCCACATCGGAGACCGGGTGACGTGGTCCATCGTGGCGAATTGCGGGGACTGCTTCTTTTGCCGGCGAGAGCTCCCGCAGAAGTGCGTGGCCATGGTGAAGTACGGTCATGAGGCGATGCGCCCGGGTCGCGAACTGACGGGTGGTCTGGCGGAGCACTGCGTGCTCGCGCCGGGCACTGCGATCGTGCGGCTTCCCGGTAGCCTGCCATTGGAAGTTGCCTGTCCTACTAATTGCGCAACAGCGACCGTGGCTGCCGCGATGGCAGCTGCGGGAGACGTCACCGATTGCAACGTGTGCGTGCTCGGCGCGGGCATGCTGGGGCTGACGGCCTGCGCGATGTCGTGTACTGCCGGCGCTTCCAACGTCGTCGCCGTGGACGTCGCGACAAGCCGCCTTCAACGAGCTGGCGCATTCGGAGCAACGCAGGCGATTCTCCCGAGTTCTATCGGAGAAACGACGCGATCCGTTACCAGCGGCTACGGTTTCGACATCGTCCTTGAGCTGTCGGGAAGCACAGAAGCTTTCCATCAGGGTTGGGGAGCCCTTCGTACCGGCGGCACGATGGTGCTCGTGGGGTCGGTGTTTCCCGCGCCGCCAGTGCCGATCGCGTTGGAACAAATCGTGCGCCGCAACGTCACCCTACGCGGCATCCACAACTATGCGCCCAAAGACCTCGTCACCGCCGTGGAGTTTCTCGCGAACAATCAGGGCCGCTATCCATTCGCGGAGTTGGTATCCGAGTGGTACCCTCTGAAGCAGGTGACCAGCGCGTTGTCCGCTGGCCGCGATCCGGCTAAGATCCGCGTCGGAGTCCGGCCGGGGTCGGATTGAGGCATCTGCCATTTCTCGCCCGTCGTCGATACACACCAAAGTCTTAAGTTGCGCCTTCGTGATCAGGTCTATAGGCTATGGAACCGGTGCAATACTCGCTGTTTCGAGGGCTGGAGGATTTCACAATGTCCCGATCGATTCGGATCACGCTTATGCTTGGTTGTGCATTCTGTTTAGTTGCCGCCCATGGGGAATTTCCGATTCCGGAGGATCCTTTGTGGCAACCCATCGTGGATGAGGTGTACCTGCAGGAAGTGAGCAGCCACATCACCACCGATATGCCTTTGACTGCGGTGGCTGTGTTTGAGGGCACGGCATACGTGGGCAATAACCAAGGCGTCTCCACCGTGGACGGGGACGCGTTGAAGCCTGTCGACGGCGTCGAGTTCGAGTCCGTGTCGCGGTTGAAGGTGTTGGATGACGCGCTATGGGCCGTCGCTTCAACGGGGTTATGGCGCTACGACGGAAGCGCGTGGAACCGGACTACGGACATGGCGGTAACTGACCTGTGCGTGTATCGCGACGCGATCGTATTTGCGTCCGGAACGACGCTCTACGGGATTCACGACGGCGAATTGTCCGCGATGACGGGTGGCAAGACGGCGCCAATCCTTGGTGTGGCTCCCTACGCCGGGACGATCTACGTCCACGACGGCAAACGCGTGGGGCTGTTGGAAGGCGACGAGATCACCTACGACTACATCGCGGACTGGGGCGTGCTGGAGCGGGGCTGCACGATCCGCGACATGATGGCTTATGGAAGCCGCCTGTACTTCGCGACGGATGAGGGGATCAATCTGCTTCGCGGGATGACGTGGTACCAGATCACCGGCGAAGACGGACTATGCTACGAGGACACGACGTGTCTGACAACGGGATTCGATCGCGATCTCTGGATCGGCACGATGCGCGGCGCGATTCGCAACGTAAACGACGAGTATCAGTATTTCGGACACACGCGCTGGCTTCCGCATGACAAGGTTAATGCGATTGCTTGTGGCGACAAGGTGACCTACATCGCCACCGACGGCGGGCTCGGTATCATTACCTACGAGCCGTTCACCCTGGCGAAGAAGGCCGCGTATTACGAGCGCTGGCTGGATGAATGGGGCATGAAACGCCTCGGTTTTATCCATTCCCTCTTCTTGGTCGACGGCGAATGGCTGCGCGAGGTCAGCGACAACGACGTCGGCTACAGCAGCCATTACGCCAGCGCCAAGTCCTTCGAGTATGCGGTCACGGGCAATAAAGAAGCCCGCGACGAGTCTGTCAACATGATGAAGTCCATGGTGTGGAGCGAACGCATTACGCCGATGGAGGGATTTCCGGCCCGGTCTATCTATCACGTCGGAGAGCCGACGGTAAAAGCCATGCACGGTTCCGGCGGGTTGCCTGCGGAGTGGCACGCGACGCCGGACGGGCAATGGGAATGGAAAGGCGATACATCGAGCGATGAGACGGACGCGCACGTATATGAGACGACCGTCTTTCTGAATTGCGTTGCGAACGAAGAAGAGCGCCAGTGGGCCACGGAACACCTCCATCGGGTTATCGGGCACATCGTCGACAATGGTTTCCTGCTTCGCGATGTGGATGGCGAGCCGACCCGCTGGGCGCGTTGGGACCCCGAGTACTTACAGACGCCCTACGGTTACTACGCGCGGGGCCTGAACGGAATGGAAGCGTTCAACTACGTTACCACGGCATATCATTTCACCGGCGATCCCAAGTTCATGACGGCGAAGGATCAGTTGCTGGAATGGAATTATCAGGCAGACATTTTGCGTCAGAAGCTGACGTTCCATTTCGGATACTTCACGCACTTCGATGACCGGCTGGCCTTCTACTCCTACTATCCCCTCGTCCAGTACGAAAAGGATCCCGACCTGAAGACCCTCTGGTTGCGCAGCTTGGAGCGCAGTTGGGAAGTGAAACGAATTTCGGCGGTGCCGTGGTTCAACTTCATCTATGGCGCGCTCACGGGCAATGATGCGGAGACGGATCGCGCGGTGGATCACCTGCGCGACTGGCCGCTGGATCTCCGCCGTTATCAGTACACCAACTCCCATCGCGACGATCTGCACACGCCGGAAGGGTATCGCGAATACGCCAACCGGCCGCGGCCCTTGAGTCCTCGCGAAACCGAACCCAATCGGTGGGACGGCGACTTCTTGCGGCTGGACGGCGGCTACAGCACCGTCATCGCCGATCCCGGTGGCTGGCTAGACGCCTACTGGATGGGGCGGTATTACGGGATGATCACGGCGCCGCAGACCGACGACAAGTCTTTGACGACCGTGCCGGAACGCGACATTCAGGTCGGCGCGAAGCCGTATGAAGGACCTGAGCGACCGAAATTGTATTTCGAGAAATAGGGCCGCGTTCATGCGTACTGTGGTTTGCATCGCAATATGTTATTTGGTCGCCGGGAGCGCCCAGTCCCTGGAGCCTGACGATTACATTCGCCCGTACAGCGAGAATCCCTTCTACTGGCAATACAAGGGCGCGCCGGTTCTGTTGTTGGGCGGCAGCAAGGATGACAACCTGTTTCAACTCCCCGATCTCGAAGCCCATCTCGACGAGATGAAGGCCGTCGGCGGCAACGTCATCCGCAATACGATGAGCGCGCGCCAGGACGTGGGTTTCGAGGTCTATCCTTTCAAGCGGCTCGAAGATGGAAAGTATGACCTCGATCAATGGAACGACGAGTATTGGAAACGTTTCGACAATTGTCTGCGGTTGTGCGCCGAGCGGGATATCGTTATCCAGATCGAATTGTGGGATCGCTTCGACTACTCGCAGGAGCATTGGGAAGCCAGTCCCTGGCGTCCCGCCAACAACGCGAACTACAGCGTCGAACAATCGGGGCTGATGAACCAGTATCCCCAACCTGCCTGGCGCGATCAGCAGCCTTTCTTTCACACCATTCCAGGGATGCCCAAGTACTCAAAGGAGCTGGACCTGGTGCGGGGCTATCAGGAGCGCATCGTCGACAAGATGTTGTCCTACAGCCTGAATTTCGGCAACGTGCTCTATTGCATGGACAACGAAACGTCCACCCCTCCCGCCTGGGGACGCTACTGGATGAAGCGAATCCAGGATGCGGGCGCGACCAAGGGAGTTCCCGTATTCGTTACGGACATGTTCGACGACGGCTTCGAGCCTTACCGGTCGGCGAAGATCCGGCAGGCCATCGACGATCCCGCGGCGTACACCTTTCTCGATATTTCGCAGGTAAACAGCCGCTGCTTCAACGAAGAGCATTGGAATCGTTTCATGTGGGTCGTCCAGGAACTTCAGACCTCACCGCGTCCGATCACCAATACCAAGATCTATTCCGACGGCGAAACCAACTGGGGTTCCGGCACGCCGGTGGATGGTGTCGAGCGATTTTGGCGCAACCTCATCGGCGGCGCGGCTTCGTGCCGGTTCCACCGGCCGGGCGCGGGCATCGGGCTCAATGACACCGCGAAAGCCTGTATCGCCTCTGCCCGCAAGGTGGAGAGCGTCGTGAAATTCTGGGATATCACGCCACGTCAGGATTTGCTGTCAAAGCGGGACGTGGATGAAGCGTACCTAGCGGCAGAGCCCGGTTCCAAATACGTTTTATATTTCACGGACGGAGGCGAGGTCGCACTGGACCTGAGCCGATACGAAGCGAGCTTCGACGTACGGTGGGTAAACATCCAAACCGGCGAATGGAGACCAAGAACGACCGTCCAAGGAGGTAAGCCTATCCCCATCACAGCACCGGATACCGGAGGGTGGGTCGCGGCGATTGTTCGAACTAGCGGGAAGGAGTAATCGGCCCTCACGCGGAGCGCCCCCGCTTCCCCGAAGCCATCTGGTGCGACTACGGCAACGGCTCCTTCTCCCTGAACACGAGCGGGAAGTGGTTTTCAACGCCGTCCTGAATCACCACGTCAACTGGCTCAACCTCGGACAGCACCTCTGACATGCCAGCTGCATAGTATCTTGCCGTCAACGTGGCCTTTCCGGAATGGACACCTTCCAGCTGAACCTGCGGACCGCTGGGCACGAAGGTATAGAACCGTTCAATTTGGCCACCGCCAAAGTGGTACTCAAGACCGATGTGAATCCGCCCGTCTCGCGCGATCAGCGAGTCCTCCATGGCGATATCGAACGCGGCTGTCGCCGTCCCGTCGTCTACGCCAACATCGACGACCTTTTCCTCGGTCCCATCGAACTTCACCCAAACATCGATGACACGTCCCTGCGAACCGAACATGGGATTCAAGTGCAGTGTTGCCCCTCCTGCGGGAATTCCGGTGAAGTCATAGTTCCCCTCGCTGTCGCTCGTGGTTTCGCCACTGTACCCAAAACGGTTGAGACGGGTTGACTGAACCAATTCGATGCGCACACCTTCCAACGGCTTGCCATCGCGCGTGACTGTACCGTGCAAGGTCGCGCCTTGCTGCAACTGGACTTCCACACGGGACTCTTGCCCCACGCGAACGGTCACGGGCATTTCTATAGGGGCATATCCTGGATGCCGCGCCACAAGCGTCCACTCGCCTGGCCGTACGTCGCGATTGGTAAATTGCCCCTCCGCATCTGTCCTGGTATCGGTATGCGTTGCGCCATCATCAATCTTCACGTCCACATCGCGTACCGGCTCTCCGGCTGGGTCGATTACGAAGCCCGATACGGACCCCGCCTTGTCCAAATGGATGACCACGTTCTCGAAAGTCCCGCCCGGCGATAACACAAACGGCTCGGAAACGCCCATCGCGTAACCCTCGGCGCGGGCGCCGAGCGTCCATTCGTCAGGGCGAAGCGACCGGATTTCAAAGCGGCCCCCCTCATCGCGAAACTCGGTCCAACGAAGCACGGTCCCCGGACACAACACCTCGAACTTCGAAATGGGACCCCCGGTCTCGGCGTCAACAACCGTGCCGCGCACGGTTCCGTTGCGCGGAACGACCAGGTCTACACCCCGATCGCCCGCCTCCGCTTCAACGCGCCATTGGGAAGTCCCGGCAAATGTCACATCGTTGACGTTAACTTCGTACAACCCGGGCGCCAGGCCTTTAAGTTCGTAGTTGCCTTGCGCGTCAGTCTCGGCCGTTGTGTATTCGTTGGCACCCTCTGCCCGAATGTGCATTCCCTCGCGGGGAATGCCTACATCGTCCGTTACGCGGCCGGTAATCGTCAGGCTGCCGGGTTTCACGTAAACCAGCTTCAGGTCACGCAAATGTTCGCCCGCTGCGAGGGAAATATCGTCCATATCCCTCAATTGGCGCGAGTTGGAATCGCCCGGAAACCGGATTGAAAAGCCATAGTCCGCTTGGTGGAGTCCACGCAGTTCAAAGTTACCTCCTTCCTCCGTCGTTCCGCTCATTATCTTGGGGACTCTGGAGAGATTTCCGGGCCGGGGCCACACCCTTACTCCCGACTGCGGCACACCGTTCTGATCCACCAGCCGACCCGCGATAGTCGACTCCGGGTACATGGCAATCGCGAGGTTTTCCAAGCCTTCCGCCGGGACCGTTACCGGCCCGTAGGGCGCCATGGCTAATCCTTCATATTGGGCCCAGAAGAAGGCCGGCTTATCGGTACCGAACCCGTGCAACTCGAAGCGGCCCTCCGCGTCGGTTCTGGTTTCGGTCTCGACCATCTTGTCCTGAGACCAGGCGCGCAATAACGCCTCCGCCAACGGCGTCCCATCGGGTCCCGCCAATACACCACGCGCGGTTAGCCCGCGAACCACAACAAAGTCAACGTTTGTCATAGACTCGTCTTGCTTGAGGCTTAACTTCCGCTCCTGTGGATCGTACACGTTTCGCGGATAACGCCACGCCAAGTCGGGGTCCCAGTTCATCTCGACCCAATAGTCCCCAGGCGCCAGCCCTTCGAAGCTATAGAAACCCGTATCATCGGAACGGATTTCCACATCTTCGCCAAGAACCTTTGAATGCAAACGAATTCGCGCATCCGACGCACCGTCCCCCGATTCCTCTTCGACAACACGACCTGCGATAGACGCGCCATCCGCAACGCGGCTCGACGACAGCAACTTCGCGAGTACCTCTTCGCCGACAGGCTCCCGGTTCGCGGGTGGCTCCGCCGCTGGCGTCGTATCCGCTGCGCGGACCGTATCCGGATTCGCGGATTGCCCGTCATCTCGCGCCCGCGTCGTACGATGCAGACCGATGTAAGTCGCCGTGGTAAGGGCCAGCACGACGACCCCAACGCCAATCACCTTCGATGTGACCGGAAGTCCGAGCACACCCGCACCCACAATACCCAGTGCAACAGGTTTCCATGCCGGAGGAATGGCGACGACCGCCGAAGCGATCTGGGAACTCCGCCGCTCCCGTCGTTCCTTCTCGTCCGCGTCGTGGGCAAGGGATGCAAGGATGGCGTGGCCCAGCTTACGCCGGATTCGTTCGAGGCGTTTACGTACGGCAACATTGGTGATATCAAGCAACGTCGCAATCTCGCGGCTCTTCATCCCCTCCTGATAATGCAGCAGCACAAGTTCCCGCTCCGATTCCGGCAACGCAGCCACCAGGTCCGGAAGAAGCTGTCCCATCGCGTCGCGCGGCCCGGTGCCAGACCCATTGTTCGCCATGACCGCCTCCGTTTCATATTGATCGAGCTTCTCCGCCTCGCGCCGTTTCCGATTCAGATAGGAACGGGCGACGTTTCTGGCGATAGTGACGACCCACCCGCCAAACCGGCGAGGCGTCCGGAGCGTGTCCAGTGATTGCCACGCCTTCAGAAACGCCTCCTGTGCAACGTCCTCCGCGTCCGACCGGTTCTTCGTGTAGGCCATCGCTACGGCCGACACACCGGGCATATGCCGCCTCACCAGCTCCGCAAAAGCTGCGGAATCGTGCGCCAACGCGCGGCTAACAAGGTGTGCATCCTGCAAACTCGATACGAATCCCACGATTCGGAACTCCTAGAATTAAGCGGCTTCTGTCTTTTCCATCATACAGATTGGGAAAAGGCGGCTTTGTGACATGAGAAGGTGAAGAGTTGCGTGATGGCTACCGTCTAGCGTCACGCCACGATGCGGTAGTCGTCACGTTGCGCCCCGCGACGTTCCGTTCACTTCCAGGGCCGCGCGGGCCACAAGACGGTTGTCCCATCCAGGCCGGCCGTGGCCAAGGTTAACCCGTCACGGCTGAAAACCAGGTCGTGCGCACCATGGTCCAATCCCAGCATGATCGCGCCGGAATTGGCATCCCATACGTAGGACGCGCCGTTGTCGCAGGACGCGATACGGGAGCCGTCGGGAGAATAAGTCACTTTGTTCGCGCGAATCGAGTGTCCAACCAGCGTATCAATCCGTTCACCCGATGTCAGATCCCAAACATGGATCGCGCCGGAACTGTGGGCGGTGGCAATCCGGGGACGGGATGGATCAAAGGCGAGACCAAACGCCCACCCATCATCTGCGACCAGCTCGTGGACCAAGGCGCCGGTATTCGGATCCCAGACACGCGTATTCCCGTCACGGCATCCCGACGCTACCAGGGATCCATCGGGAGACCACGCAACGATGTCAATCACTCCCCCGTGTTGTTTCAGCGTTTGCAGCGGAGTGCCGCTATCCGTGTCCCAAACGACGGCGACCGACGGCATATCGTCGTCTCCGTCCCAGCCGCCTGAAACGAGTCGTGCGCCGGAAGGGTCGTATGCGATTGCACGTACGCCGTTTCGGTGTGGCTCCGCTGAGAATTCTCGCAGGAGTTCGCCTGACGAAATGTCCCATGTAATGATTCGGTGATCCGCACCCGATGAGGCGATCCACTCTCCATTGGGGTGAAACGCGACGGTGTAGACCGGGCCGTGATGCCCTTCCAGGTAACGGATCGCGCGGTGTGACTCGCGGTCCCACAGGATGACGCGCGAGTCGCCCCCGGTGGCCCAATTTCCCGCGCCCGTCGCCACCATACGGTCATTTTCGCTGAAGGCGACGGCGTTTACATCGGCATGATGTTCGCTCAGACGGTACGCGCCGAAGGGTTCGCCGGCTTGCCAGATCGTTACATTCGTGCCATCGCCGCCTGCGGCGACACGCGATCCGTCGGGACTGAACACGGCGGTCAGAACAGCCAGCGGCGTGCCCAAGGACGCGGTTCCTTCGAGACCGGTGTCCGGGTCCCAGATCCGAATGCGCCGGTCGCTGCTCGCTGTCGCCAGCTTCTTGCCATCGGGACTAAACGCCACCGACCACACCTTTTGCACGTGCCCGTGAAGGGTATGCAGCAACGTACCGGTTTCGGTATCCCAGATCCGGGCTGTGTCGTCGCACCCACAAGAGGCAAGCTGATTGCTTCCAGGTCGAAATGCAACGCGGATCGCGCCGGACACACCGGAATGCAGGTTCTTCGGATGGGCCTCGATCGTGCGAATTGCCGTCCCCGATGCTGGGTCGAAGAGCACTACATTCCCGTTACCAAGTGCAGCCGCCGCCATTAGTCCACTCTCGTTTACGGCTACGTCCTGCACGATTTGGCCGACCGGCATGGAGCCGGTGGACTCGCCGGTACTGGCGTTCCACATCCCGATGACGCCATCGTGACCTCCGGAAAGCAGTTGATTTCCGTCGGGAGTATAGGTCAGCGCTTGAACGTTGCCCGTATGGGCGGCCCAGGATCGTTGCGATTCTCCAGTCTCCGTGTCGAAGGTCTTGATTTGACCGTCGCCGCACGAAACCGCAAACACCTCGCCGTCCGGATGTATGACGATCTTCCCGAAGCCGTTCGTTCCTGACTCGACGCGGAGAACTTCTTCGTTAGTCGCCACGTTCCACGCGATAACGGTCCCGCCTTCGTCCAGAGTCAGCAGCCGACTGCCGTCGGGCGTGAAGGCGACGTCCATAATCTTCTGAGGATGACCGGTCAGTTCGACGCAGGTTTCGTCCGTCGCGTAGCGAAGGCGGCCCCATTCCCAGTTGCGCAGTTGTGGCGGGCAATTCGCCAGATTCTCGCGGGCCACGTCGAACTTCGCGTCGTCGATGTTTCGATCGGCGGAACTAATTGAAACCTGATACAAGCGATTCTCCGACGAAACCCGCATTTGATGTTCGCGATTCCGGGCAGCGTGGATATTTAGATAGGAATATACGCCGACGCCAATCAACGTGAGGATTCCAATACACGCCGTCGTGACAATCGCCCGGTATCGCTTCACGAATCGCCACAACAACTCCGACGGTTGATAGGCGTGGGCGTGAACGAGCGCGCCGGAAAGGAAGCGCTGCACTTCATCCGCGAGTTCCTTCGCCGATTGGTAACGCGACTCCGGATCGCGCGCCATGGCTTTCCGGCAAATGGCGGCGAGATCGGTGGGAATTCGGGCGTCGAACTGGGATACCTCTGCCGGATGAGCGGTCAGGACTTTCCCCAGGATTTCCTTTGAAGATTTGCCGGCGTAGGGCGCATGGTTCGACAGGAGTTCATACAGAACGGCGCCCAAGGCGTAAACGTCGCTCCGTTCATCGATTTGGTCCAGCCGCCCCGAGGCCTGCTCGGGCGGCATGTAGACGGGCGTGCCGAGAGCCTGTCCGGGCAGGGTCCTTGCCAGAAGCACCTCATCGATCGATTCAGCTGCATCCTCGAGGGGAAGCGGCTGAGCATCGCGCTCGTGGCGGGAATCGGTAGACTTGGCGAGCCCCCAATCCAGCACGACCGTTTCGCCGAACTCCCCCACCATGACGTTGCCGGGCTTGATGTCGCGATGTATGACGTGGCGGCTGTGGGCGTATGCAATCGCGTTGCACAAGTCAACAAAATGCGGCAACAACGCCAATCGATCCTCCAGCGACTGCGCCCCCTTGATCGCGTCGTGGAGCGTCCGGCCGCGGACCAGCCGCATGGTGTAGTAGAGGCTGCCATCCGTGCGCCGGCCCAATTCATAGACGGGCACGATGGAGGGATGCTCGAGTTGTCCCGTGATCCGGGCCTCGTGCAGGAACCGCGCCATGATGGGCCCGGCGACATCTGCGGGGGTATGGCCGTCGATGGCGACGCCATCCACCGGCAGCAGTTCCTTAAGCGCTACCTGCCTTCCCAGATCCCGATCGAGGACCACGAGGATCCGCCCCATGCCACCCCGGGCATGTTCCCCGATGTGCGCGTACCGTCCCGGACTTTCGTTGACGCCTCCTGATGCGCCTGCGGACGAGGGAGCGCTGCCGGCCGGCAGTAGCGTCAAGGTCGAGCGGAGAAGCCCCTCGTTCGTCCGGGTGATGGCGCCAAGAAACGAATCGAGAATCTGATCGTTGCCGCCGAGCCGTTCCAGCGTCACAGACGGTTCGCCGCCATCGAGGTCAATGGCGTGGTCCAGGATCGCGTTGATGTACTGCGAATCGGCTTCGCTCAATTTGCCCGACGCAACGAGGTGCTGCGACAGGGACTCGGCGCCTTCGTGCGACCATGCACCGGACGCATCGGCCAGGTCCAGAGGACTGACACAGTTTAATTGCGCAGCAAGAATTCCAAACGCAAGATCGCGATCAGCCTCCATGAATCCCCCTGATCGTATTCAAGTACCACGTCCATGGTACGTCATGGAATGAGCGAATTCGACCCTCTTCTGTCTCGTCTTGTTTTCCGCGCGATACGTGGGGATACCGATGAGGGTACTCGTCCGCAACGGGACGCAGATTGGAGAACTCCACGAAGGAACCGGATCAAGCGACCGAAATGCGGACCGATGGTGCTTTGGGAGAGCGCCGTGGATATCACGATCCCCAATTCCCACTAAGGCAGGTCAGCATACGCAGGATCGAAGCGTACAGAATGGCGTTGAAGCGTCCGAGGAAGAAGTCTCGACCTTTACCGTAGAAACCAAGTCGATAGGAATACCGCGCGAACCCCGCATCCACTGTGTCGTCATGGCGATATGCGACTGAGGGATTACCTAAAAGCCGTTAGATTGGTCTCCGTAGCCGGTGGATTCCCGGAGAGTCTACCGGCTGACTGTGTTCGAGATTATGGACGCGGTTGCATATGCCGGGGGCCTTTGCTATACCGTATCCATTAGTCAACACAAGGCCCAACACGGGCCAGAAGTACCGGAGTATCAGCCAGCCAGGACGCGCGATTGAACGCAGCCGCCAACTCGGGCCTCTTTCAGCGTTCCATTTACCCCACGCTATCGGAACGAGGGAATGCGTCTGTTTGAGATTGAGCAATTATAATTGGCCCACGGGCTCGTGGAGATGAGAATGCACATGAATGAGTTAACCCGGTTCGCCGTATCCTTGGCCGCGTCGGCACTGCTCTGCGTCGCGGCGCTGGGGCAAGGCACGGCGCCGCCGGTGCTTTCCGACTTGGAAGGCACGATAGTCTTCTCCAGCGACCGGTCGGGGCCGTGGCGATTGTGGCTAATCGATGCGAACGGTGACGACTTGCGGCAACTAACGGAAGGCGAGGACGATGCCCACGACGTAGACCCCGCGTTCAGTCCGGACGGCGCCACCGTGTTGTTCAGTTCGACCCGGGGCGGCACGGTCGGGGTATGGACCATGCCCGCCGAGGGTGGCGAGATGACGCGCATCTGCGACGGCGATCAGGCGTCGTGGTCGCCGGATGGTAAATCGATCGCGCTGCGTCGCGACGACGCTATCCTTATCCGCGACCTGGATACGGGCGAGGAAACCACGGTCAGCCCGGATGATTGGCCAACCTGCTCGGGGCCGGTGTGGAGTCCGGACGGCAAGACCATCGCCTTTGCCGCGCGCTGGGACGCGGGCAACGGGATCTATCTGGTGCCTGTCGCAGGCGGTGAACCGCAGAAGGTGTACGACAAGAAGGGCGCCTGCGAACCGTGTTTCACGCCGGACGGCGAACTCATCGTCTACGAAACGGAAACGAACATCTGTTCCGTCAACCCCGACGGCACGAAGAACAAGATGATTACCTTTCAGGCGGGCGTGCAACGCTACGGACGCGTCAGTCCGTCGGGCGAGTACATCGTTTATTGCCAGGGCATCTCCGAGCGCGGGCCTTGGGAGTTGTACGTGGTCCGCACGAGCGGCGGGTATCCCGTGCGCCTGACGGAAGGCGGATCGGATATGAACCCTGATTGGAAGTTAGACTAGACGCAGCAGCAGTGGCCGGAAAAATAGGGACAGCCACCATTTTCCTCCTCGGTGCTTGGCCCATTTCTCAGCGATCAAAAAGGAAAATGGTGACTGTGGAGCCGTTGAAAAACCCTCGTTCAATCTCTTCTTGACAGATCGGTGGATATTGTATAGCAAAGGGCTACGGTAGGAGGTAGCGCGATGCAGAGCCGACAGGAACGAGGTCAGGACGAGTTGTTTGTGGCGGGGAGCCTGTATGAGCTGGTTCCCCGGGAGCACGTGTTGCGGCGAATCGATAGGGTTTTGAACTTGTCGTGGCTTCATGAGGAAGTGCGGGACTGTTATTGCCAGAACAACGGGCGGCCGAGCATCGACCCGGAGTCGGCGTTGCGGTTGATGTTAGCGGGCTTTCTGGAAGGCATCGTTCATGACCGTGCGTTGATGCGCCGGGCTCAGACGGACCTGGCGTTTCGTTGGTTTGCGGGGTACCGGCTGGATGAATCCCTTCCCGACCACAGCAGTCTGACGCGGATTCGGCAGCGGTGGGGTGTTGAGCGCTTTAGAAGGATATTCGAACGTACGGTGCAGGATTGCGTCAAAGCGGGACTTGTCCGGGGGGACACGGTGCATGTGGACGCCACGTTGATCCGCGCCGACGTGAGTTGGGAGAGCCTGACACGGGTACATGTGGAGCAGGTGCTTGAAGAGAATTCGGAGCGCGATGATGACGAAGACCCTCCTCCTCCCAAACGAGGCCGTCCGCGTACGAAGCAACGCACCGGCAAGAAGATGAGCACGACGGACCCCGATGCGAGCATGGCGACCTCGCGAAGCGATTTTCATCTGGAGCCGTCGTTCAAACAACACACGGCGGTAGACGATCATGCCGGGGTCGTTGTCGACGTGGCCGTTGAAACCGGCCACGCCAACGAAGGGCGGCAACTGATCGAGCAACTGGCCCGTGTCGAAGAAACCACGGGGCTCAACGTACACACCTTGACAGCGGACAAAAGCTACGCCCACGCGACCAATTACCTCGAACTCGAACAACGCGGGATCGACCCCGTTATCCCGCCCCGGGCCGTGGCCGTCCGCAAAGCCGGTACGCAACGCATTCCCGCGTGCCGGTTCAAGTACGACGAATACCACGACCAGGTTACCTGTCCGGCTGGCAAACGGCTCGAAAACAGATCGCGCGCCGTCAAAGACAACGGATTCATCTTTCGTGCGCGAAGTCATGACTGCAGCATGTGCCCGTTGCGCGAGCAATGTCTTCCACCCAGCGCCAAAGCACGCAGCATCCTTATTCTGGATGGGTACCCTGCACTGCTTCGCGCACGACGAAAACAACTAAGGGGCTGGGACGAAGCCAGGCGAAACGCATATAGCCGACATCGCTGGCTTGTTGAAGGAGCCCATGGCCGCGCCAAAAACCACCACGGACTTCGGCGAGCGGTCCGCCGCGGCCTGGACAATGTCGCGATCCAATCCTACCTCGCCGCCAGCGTCATGAACCTGAAGAAACTCGCCGATAGCGCGGTGGTGCGGCGAATTTGGAAGGTATTGTGGGCACTCCACAGGCAGTTGAGCGGCTTCAGGCCGCGGTTACCGGCCACCTCAGCGAAGATCGAGTTGCCCCTGAACGCATGAAGCAACGAAATGAAAACCGAAGAGAAATATGGGTTTTTCAACGGCTCCACTGTCCCCATTTTTCCTTCGGAGCGGGGACCTCGGAAGTGGATAGCCGCAGGTATGAACCCGGATAGGAAGCAGTAGATTGTGAGAACGTATTGGCAATTATTGCGCGCAGCGAGCATCGGCCTCGCCTTGGTTTGCGGTTCGGTCGCTGCTCAAGCTGTGAACAAAACCATCGCCGACACGGGGGCGATCTTCACGTACATCCTGGACACGGGATCGGGTAGTTCTGAGCGACTGACGTCTGCGGAACTAGCCGCGAAGGACGATTGGCAGATCGTGGAGGCGGATGTCACCGATCATGCCTTTTCGGGCGACGTCGTGCTGTTGAATGATGCGCTTGCGCTGGTCCTGCGGCAAGAAAGCGGCTCTGCGGAGTTGTATTCCCATCTCGACGGCGCTTTCACGTTTCGAGCAACCATCGGACCGCAGCTCGCCGTGCCAGCGCCCGTCCGAATGCAAGAGGCTGCGATCGAAGAGAATACTCCTGGGACAGTAGCGGTCCGCGCCACGTATCAGGTAGGAGGTGGCGAACCGCAGACGCTCCAGTACCGGCTGGTCACCGGGCAGATCTTTGTGGAAGTTACCGGCGCGGCCGATCTCGGCGGCGTGGCGGTCCGGCTCGATTCCCGCTACCTCATCGTGCCGGATTTCTTTGCAAACGATCTCGTCTACGACGCCACGGATTTCGTATCCGATCGCGCAGGCCTGCCCGCGGAGAATTTCGTCATCCATCTGGTGGAGGGTGGCAACGCGTTGGTCACCTGCGTTTGGAAGAACCGCGAACAGGAAGCCAAAGCGCTAGTCGATCGTACGGCGCAGACGATACTCGGAACGGACATCACATTGGACGGTGACGGACCAGTGTGGGTGAGT
>CAZWDH010000009.1:0-5424 GCA_964632865.1 uncultured Nitrospiraceae bacterium | reverse complement strand
TCGAGCGTTCAAACGTCTGGCATGAAGCAGACCTCTCTGTAGCCGACGCCGAAACCGCAGTCGATTGGACGCCCCCCTTCCCTGCCCGTTGGCGTGCCGATTTCTTGTCTGACTCTGAATCTGCGGAATCCTGGAACTTCGAGGACGAGCCGAATCCCGCGTACGAGTCGCCCTTCCACGGCTCAATGGCGTACCCCTGTTGGTTCGATGCGTCGCGGGCATACCTTCGCGCACCAAGTTCCACGGAATCGTCGACTCAGAAGGCGGTCATCTACCCCATCGATCGCACGCAAGGCACGCCCCTGAACGTGTTCTGCCTCGTCGATATCATGCGCGCGACGCTGGGTTTTGGCGCCTGCCAGTATGTGCTGGACCTGGAAGGCCTTGACGCCCAGACCAGTCCAACGCCTGCCCTGGTCATGGAATGGGTAGAGAAACAGTTCAAGGCAGGGCGCGCCGAGCGCTCGCGGGACACCATTGTGGAACGGCTGAACGCCATGACCGATCACGTAACTCATGCCGACCAGAGGATTAAGGCATACGGTGCATTCGGCAGGGAACTTATCGGGCTTCTCGGGGATAGTAAAGAATTAGCGACGGGTATGGGTGTCGCGGATGGAGCTCGGAAGATGGGTGCCATTGCTTCGGATTTGGAGCAATCCATCGGGGTTTACGAGGCAATGGAGGACCCGGTCGTTGCGACCCGGGAAGCAAGCGCGGATATCGTCGCCGCCATTGGCCAGACGGACGGATTGGATCGGTGCGAGCGGATCGCGCAGGAATTGCATGCGATTGGCGAAGCACAGGATCGTATTCTTTCGGAAGCACGAATGGCAACGCGGCGTATCGCACAACTTGCGGCGGACATTCAAGAACAGGGAGCCGGCGGTGGGCTGGTCTCCACGATTCTTGTACGAACAGATGAACTGCTCCGCGCGGCAGGTTGAGTCTGCGCCTGTTCCGGTTTCCAACGCGCCTGTTTGGAAATTAACGGAGATTCCCCCACGTTGACGCGTCGGCACGTCGTCACGATCCGATTTCCCGTCAGCTGACTGGGTGAGGTTTGGGTAATCACGGGAGTAATCGCATGAGTTTGAGCAGGATCCACGCCCGAATTGTGTTTCTCTGTATTGTATTTGGGGTCGGGGCGGTGCAGTCCAACGGGGTAACCCTTCATGATACGGGTCAGAAGTCCTTCAAGCCGCTGACCCCGATCGCCATGTCTTCCCCTTCCATGTGGGAACGGGTTCCCGCAGGGCAAACGGACCACATCTTTAAAGGGGACGCAGTAATTCTCAGCGATACCATTGCGCTGGTTGTGCGTTCCGAAGCGACGGGCGCGGATGTCCACTATAAGGGCAAGGCGGGTTGGCATGAATATGCGTCGCTGGTGCCGGTTGGTGAACAGGCGGCGCGAAGCGTCACCGACGTCAAGATCGTCTCCAACAGCGCCGAAACCGTGACGATCGCGGTCACGTACAAGACCTTGAGTTCGGGCGACGTAACCGTGCAGTTCCGCATCAACGACGACGCGGACGAAATCGTCACGCTTCCTGGCGCCGGCGCAAAGCGGCTCGCACTGGAAGCGCCGACCCGGTTCGCGGTCCTCCCCACATCCTCAGGCGAAGGCCTTCTGGTAGACGCAACGGCCGTATCCGGCGCGGATCATGAATCGGCTGGCGAAACTGCGGTTCTCCATATGCTTGGTCATGGCGACGCAATTGTTATGAGCCAATGGACCAGCGACGACACCTCGGTTTCGATGAACGTGAGCGGCATGGACTCCGGACGTCAGATTGTCTCCACCAAAGTACCGCTGGCCGGAGGCGCGGTGACCACAGCGGTATTCGCGCTTCAAAGCGCCTGGGGTGAACGTCCAACCGACGACGGGGCCGGCGGAGTGCGGATCGGATGGCGTTGGCCCTCACCCGCTCCGTGGATGGATGGGGCCGACGCCGGCGGTGGCAAACTGGGGCAATTCGAGGCGAGTGCCGAACTTACCGAGGGCGGCGGCGCAGTGCCTTTTGCCACGGCGTATGACACCGGTGCTGCGTCCGATAGCGCGTTGTCGAACGAGGCGATGGCAGGTTACCGCCGATGGGACAAAATCCCCGAGGAGGATACGTCGCACGGATTTCTTGGCGATGCGGTGATTATGAACGACAAGGTCGCCCTTGTCGTGCGCCAGACGGGAACAGCTCTTGAACTCTATGCGCGCCAGGGCAACTCGTTTCACCAACAAGCCCAGCTTACTCCCCAGAGCGGTAGCGGTATCGTTCGTTTAACCGACGTCAATCTCGTGAACAACGCCCAGGATAGCGTCGTACTCGATGCCGTGTATCTGACCGAGGACGGCGACAACGTCGGCATCCGGTCTGAGATTACGATGGGGCAGGTTTCGGTCAAGACCGAAGCGCTCGAACGCACCAGGCAGCTACGGGTCGAGGCGCCCTGCCGATTCGCGATTCTTCCCGATTTCTTTGCCGACGATATCGTGATCGACGCACGGGATATCGGCAGCGATACGGCGGCTCTGCCGAGCGAAAATTTTCTTCTTCATATGGCCGACGGCGGCAATGCCATCGTTCTATCCGTCTGGGAAAACCGCGAACAGGAAGTGAAGATCAACCTCTCCGGCGCGGTTTCGCGGCGTTCCATCGACTCAAGCGAAATCACCTACGGCGCGGATGGCGCTGCCTGGGTCGCCGTGCTCTATGACACCGGGATTTGGCATGAGCGCGACATTGGATTGCAGGACAAAGACAAGGTCATTCCGCTGAGTTGGCAAGTTCCCTTCCCCGCACTGTGGCGCGTGGACTGGCGGCGGTCCGACGAGATGACCGACAGTTGGGAAATGCTCAGCGAAGTCTCCGAAGGGAAATTCAAGAAGCACGGGCTATTCGAGGAAAGCGAAGACTCCTGGACGATTCAGGATTGGTGGGGCAGCGGCGAGCGTACGCGGATCTCGTCCGGGCTTGGCCGGTTCAAATACCCCTGCTGGGTCGATCTCAACGGACGCGGGTACCTTCAACCGTTGAAGGAAGCCGTCGAGTTCCAGGGGCCCGCGATTATCTATCCCATCAATCGCCTGGCCGCCACCCCCCTCGACAAGCACACGCTGGTTGATGTGGTGCGAGGTTCTCTCGGAGTCGGCCCTTGCGAGTATATCCTCGATGTGGAAGGGCAACAGGAAGTGGCCGCCGGCTGGCCTACCTGCACGGTCCAGGATGTGCTTGACGAGATCTACGAGAAAAACCAGCAAGCGCAAGAGCGCGCCGAGATCGAACAGGCCCTGAAGAATGTCGTCGACTTCATCGCGGTGATTCGGAAGCGCATCGATGAGTATGAAGCCTTCGGCAAGGAAATGGAGGCCTATCTCACGCAGGCGAAATCGGAATACCCGGCCCATACGGCCTTTCTGGATCGGATGCTCGCGATCGCGAAGCAAATTGAAGAGGACATTGCCGCGCGGCGTGACGCGATCAAGTCAGTGGAATTCGCCCAGCAACTCGTCGACGCGTTCCGCGCGGAGGTGTTACCGGACACCAGCGCCGACGCCTTCGCCGCCTGCCAGAAGTATACGGCCCAGTGGGTCGACATCGGTGGTAATCAAGACGAACTCGTGGCTGAATGCCGGATGATCGTCAAAGTATTGCGCCAACGCGCGGGCATGGCCCTCGCCCAGGACGCCAGTCTCGAACCGATCGCGGAGGAGATCCGGAATCGCACGCAGGAAGTCTTGCGGCAACCGGTGAACTACGAAGCGGCGCGGCACTAAGGCGGGATGAAATCACGATGAAGAAGGCATTCATCCTCCCCGCCATCGCGGCGCTCTTCGTGGTCTCGTCCTGCGGTGGACCCACGGATACGCCGGCCGAGACCGTAGATTCCGCATCGGCGTCAGCGCCTCGCGGGTCAACGCCCGAACCTGTCGTTACGAAGACAGGAGTCGCGATGGTACGGATACCGGCGGGGTCGTTTCAGATGGGCAGCGGAGATGGCGCAGACGACGAGGCGCCCGTACATGAGGTCCGGGTTAACGCGTTTCTGATGGACGTCCACGAGGTGACGCAGACCCACTTCGAGTCACTCATGGGAATGAACCCGGCGAAGTTCAAGAATCCGGATCATCCCGTCGAACAACTCGGCTGGTACAGCGCGATCAAGTACTGCAACATGCGGTCTCTTCGCGAGGGCCTCGAACCCTGCTACGACCTCGATACTGCGGAGTGCAACTTCGACGCCAACGGCTACCGCCTTCCGACGGAGGCCGAGTGGGAGTATGCCTGCCGTGCGGGATCGACGACCCCCTTTTCATTCGGCGATGACGAGCGACAGTTGGGCGCTCATGCCTGGTACGAGGCGAACGCCAGCAGCCAGACGCAGCCGGTAAAGCAGAAGACGCCGAATCCCTGGGGCTTGTACGATATGCACGGCAACGTGTGGGAGTGGTGCCAGGATCTTTATAGCGACACCTTCTACGGCGCTGCGGCGGCGGAGAATCCGTGCAACACGTCCGAGGGAGAGCAACGCGTCTTGCGAGGCGGCGGTTGGGAGAGCCCGCCCGAGTTTTGCCGTTCGTCCGCGCGGTACAGCGAGGATCCGGGCCTGGCCGATGTGTGCTTCGGGTACGAAGCCTACGGGTTTCGATGTGTCCGTCGCGACACGCAGGAATCACTCGCAGAAGAGACATAGTACGTATGATACGCTTCCGCGCGTCGAGGGGTTGATCGCGCGGTTCGATTGGCGGAAAATCTCCGCCGGGTTTTCTCTCCGGACTTCGAGTTGGGGTAACGCGTGCTTTTTCATACTTGGACCTTTGCGCTGTTCTTCGCAGTGGTGTATCCCGTCCACCTGGTGCTTCGGCGCACGCGTTTTCAAAGCCACTGGTTGCTGGCGGCATCGTACGTATTCTACGGCGCGTGGAATCCGCTCTACCTGCTGCTGATCGTCTACTCGACCCTGCTCGACTATGTCGTCGTGCTGATGATGGCACGCAGCCAGTGGCGTAAGACCTGGCTAACCGTCAGTATCGTGAACAACCTCGGCCTACTTGGATTCTTCAAGTACGCCGTATTCGTCACAGACAATCTGAACGCGCTCCTGACCGCAGCGGGATGGACCTATCAACTCCCCGCGCCCGGTGTGTTGCTGCCGGTCGGCATCTCCTTTTACACCTTCCAGTCTATGAGCTATACCATCGACTTCTATCGAGGCCACATAGAGAAGGAGCCAAACCTCATCCGGTTTGCCGCGTTTGTGGCGCTTTTTCCGCAGTTGGTCGCCGGCCCGATCGAGCGCGCCTCGAATCTCTTGCCTCAACTGAGGCGCGTCTCCCCCATCACGTCGCGTACGGTGTCGGATGGCCTGTCCCTGTTCGTGGTGGGATTGTTCAAAAAGGTCGCCATCGCCGACTATCTCGCC
>CAZWDH010000008.1:0-46259 GCA_964632865.1 uncultured Nitrospiraceae bacterium | reverse complement strand
CGGTATCGGGAGATTCTGATGCGGTTCCTTTCCTGGGCCATGGACCAGCGCGGGGTTCGAATGCCCGGAGGAATGAACCCGGCAGTCAAGGTCCAGCGGCGACGGCAGCCCGCGGCGGAGATACGCTTCCTTAACTTGGATCAAATCGCGGAGCAATTGGATGTGCTGCGGGACGAGGCCCAACTGCAGGCAATGGTTGCCATGTACATTTACGCGGGCTTGCGCCGGGAGGAGTTGCTTTGGCTCACCTGCGCGGATGTCGATTTGCCTGCTGGCCAGCACGGGGTCATCCGGATCCAGGCGAAAACCGTTAAAGAGGAACACTGGGAGCCGAAAACGAAGGTCAATCGTGCCGTGCCGATCAGCAAGGCCCTGCGCGAATATCTTGACCGGTACCGGCCCCGGGTCGTGCCGGGCCATTGGTACTTTCCGAGCATCAGAGGGACCCGCTGGGATCCCGACAATTTCTCTCACTGGCTCCGGGACGTCAACCAAAAGGCGGGACTCTGTTGGTCATGCCTTGACTACCGGCATACGTTCGGAAGCCAACTCGCGATGAAAGGGGAGAGCTTGTATAAGATTTCCGCCTTGATGGGGAACTCCCCGGAAATCTGTCGGCGGCACTATGCCGCCTTGTTGCCTGAGTCGTTAATTGACTCAGTCGAATTCGGCTCGCGCATTGCAAGCACCGAACCTCCCGCGCCACCTGGACCAGCACTCCGTGTGATAGCCAGGGAAGGACAGTTGGTCAAATCTGAATGATAGGATGCCTGTCCACAGTGAATTCCCGGAGTCCTAATTGAGGTAGCCGTTGAGTTCCCACTTGCGGTGCCGACGTGGGATAAATGAGTGTGAAACGCTGGATGTAGGTTGAGCGAGCCGACGTACGCTTCGGTGATGACGTCCAGCGATCTGGGCACCGATATGACTTCACTTTGGTGCGAACTGATCGGTGTCGATGTTTACAAACCGACGCCACCTGCTGAACGCGTGTGTCAAAGGCAGGAGGTCGCCAGTTGAATTGGGCCAGCGAGTGAACAACATCACCTGGTTATTCTGGTCCGGTGACGCGACTGGCACACAAACTGCCACATCTCTGTCAACGCGCGTGAATTTGTTCGTGCATCAGACGTTTGCTAGCGCAACTTACGTCGGCAAACCGGAAGAACGACCTATGGGTTATGAGGCCGGAATCGATAATCTGCCTAAACCGCTGATTTCCAAGCAATTAGCGCAGCGCCAACCAGTTAGCGTTTTTCAACTCTGCACCACATGGTACGCCATGGTGCACATGTTCTTCAAAAAATGTGGCACACAAAGTGCCACATTCTTGAGAAACACACCACTGCGAGACGTCAGTCTGCGGTCTTGCTGGATGGGCTGCCGGTGATAACTGGACATGCAGGACATGTCCGCTAGAAGGCACGACGGCGCGAGCCTGTTGTTTCTGTCACGCCTGTGGACTAGCGATTCGCGGCAGTTCAGGCGCAGGTCATCGTATGACGAGTTCAAAGTCCGTAAGTAGGGCGTCTTTGTCGAACGGTTCCAGGAGCGGCCCAACATCTTTGGCGTAAAGTTCAAAATAGCTTGTTTGACCCACCCCCAAGTTCTGAAAGGCCAGGCCGAGGCACTCCGTCGTACCGGGTAAGGGGAAGTCGCCCGCGTTGTGGTCATGGTTGGCTCCGCTGCGAGTTCCAGAATACCGTCCGGCGAAATTGGAGGAATATGACAAGTTGACAATACGTTGTCCCGGTTGGTAAGGTCTTTGCTAGTGCAAGGTGAAGAGTTCATGGTTTCATCTGTCTGCAAAATCTTTACATCAGCGCTGCTGATCGGGGTTTGGCTCCTCGGAGCCTCTCCGGTAGCGCAGGGCCTCGTCTTGTGCTTTGAGCGGGACGGGCGTGTGCAATTAGAGATGGCGTATCGTGGCGTGTGCGCGGAGACGTCCACATCGCGGGTATCTTCATCTCTGTCGTCCACCATGATTCTGCAAGTGGAGAACGGGGCACATTGTGATACTTGCGTCGATGTTCCGGTAATTTCAGCAGCAGGCAAAGACCAGCGGCTAGTTATTCCGGCGAGCCCGGTACACGTCCAACCTGCTGTGAACGAAGTTGCAGCGGACATCCTACCGGCCACGGCCTACACCCTGACCATCTATCAGCCCTCAGCTCTACCCTCTCCCCAGTCTGAAATCCTCCGGGCAACAGTTCTCCTCATCTGATTCCTTTTCTCATCCTCCTTACCTAGTGGCGCAGTGTGTTTGTGTGCCGATTGCGCAGGCACCCGCATAGCAACTCCCCTATTACCAGAGAGGAAGAACCATGTCACGAAAAAATGCCGCTTGGCGGGCAGCCTTGAAGCGAGCCATGCCGGTCATCGTAGCAGCAGTGACGGTGAGTGGTTGCGCAAGTGCCGACTCTTCGCCCAAGGCTGCAGCCGCTCAAGCCAGTTCACAAACCAGAAAACATAATCATACGCCATGGCGTTACCGGCACATGGGCCACCGACATACGAGGCCAAACCTGGGAAGTGGAAATCCCATCTTCCCGGAATGCGCCGATTGCCAGAGCAACTCAGAGGAAGCGAATTCCGATGCGTCCTAATCATATCTCCTCGTTTTTCATCGTTTGCTTTGCATGGGCTGCACCATTCGGTGTGCATGCTGTTGCCGAGGAACCCGTATCGAACACCGACGAAGTGAACGCTGGCACTGCTACTTCTGAACCCATTGAGGTTGCGGGTCGCGCCCTCTCACTCGGAGATGCCCTGACACTTGCCCTGGAGAAAAGTCCACGGTTGACCGCGTTCTCGTGGGACGTTCGTGCTGCGGACGCCCGCATCCTACAGGCAGGGCTGCGGCCGAATCCGGAACTCTCCGTTGAGGTCGAAGAGGTCCGATGGACGTCCGGACCGTCTGCGCAAACGCAAACAACCACCTTTTCCGGGGCGCTGGAACGAAGTAGCGTCAGCATACCGCAAGGCCAAGGACAAGACCCGCTGGAAATCCCCACGTTGAAAACCAACCCCGTCTTGGGCTGGGAACGCGAATCGGAAGAGGGAACCCACTCCGGGTTCAGCGAGGCGGAGATTACGGTGACCTTGGCGTACATGATCGAACTTGGCGCGAAACGGGCCAAGCGGACCGATGTGGCGGAGCGTGAAAAGGCCACGCTGCTTTGGGATTACGAGACTGCCCGGGCAGACGTGTTGGCGGATGCCGCGAGGGCGTTTGTTGGCGCGCTGGCGGCACAGGAAAATCTGGCGCTGCAAAATGAACTCGTTCAACTCGCTGAAGAGGCTGCAAATACGACGGAGCGGCGCGTATCTGCAGGCGCCGCGTCACCATTGGAAAACAATCGCGCGGAAATCGCGTTGGCGACCACGCGCGTGGCGCAAGACCAAGCGGTGCGTGAACTGGTGGCGGCATATGCACGCCTCGCATCGACGTGGGGAGACACCGAAGTCACATTCGACTCCGTAACAGGGACACTGGAGGGTGTCGGTGAGGTTCCGACGCTGGACTCCGTTCGCGCGGAGATTGTCAGCAACCCGGATATTGCCCGTTGGGCTGCCGAAGTGGCACTGCGCGAAGCCAGGTTCCGGAACGAACGCGCGCAGCGGATCTCAAACCTAACCGTGCAACTGGGTTTCAGAAGTACGGGATTGGCGGATCGGTCTGTGAGCCGATACGGCTTTGATACCGGTGGAGGAATCGGTTATTCGCACACCGATACCAGCTTTGATGCGGATCGGGACAACAGCCTCGTACTGGGCTTCTCCCTCCCACTGCCCATATTCGACCGCAACCAGGGAAACATCGCCGCGGCCGAATACATGGTGTCAAAAACCAGCGACGAACGAAGGGCCGTCGAGGCGTCAGTGTGGGTTCTTCTGGCCGAAGCCCGCGAAGCAGCGGCCGCAGCGGCGGACGAAGTGAACACCCTGACCGCGGACGTCATGCCCAAGGCCGAAGAGACGTTTGCAAAGACTCAGCGGGGTTACGAACAGGGCAAGTTCGGATATCTGGACGTTCTGGACGCGCAACGAACGTTGTTTGACGTCCGGACCAGCCATCTGGACGCGCTGGCCCGGTACAACGCAGCGGTGGTTGACATCGAACGGCTCACAGGACGGGCGCTCCAGACGTGGACGAAAAACGAGGGACTACCCCTTGAGGAGAATGAAAATGCGCAGTAGAAATAACTACGGCACGACAATCGGACCTCTATTATTCTGTCTCATCATCGTGTGGTTCGCAGTCGGCTGTAGCGTCCAGGAACGAGGTACTCAGATGTCTAGTCGCGAGCCGAACGGTGAAAGTCACGCGGCGGAGGCAGAGTCGGCAAACGTCGGCCATGCGGACGAGGATGCGACCGGTTCCCATGCCAATCACCAAGACCACGGGGAGGAAGAGCCCGATTCACACGAGGAGCACGACGAGGAGACCGAAGCGGAACACGAGGGCCACACCGAAGATGCCCAGGAGGAGCACACCGAAGGTATGGTGCACCTTCCGCCGGAACGGCTCGAGGGACTGAATATTTCCGTCGTGCCGGTACATGCCGGGACCGTTGACAGCACGCTTACGATGCCTGCCGAAGTGAAACTCGACCCGGACAACGAAGCACACCTGGTCCCACGGGTTCGTGGAATCGTGCGGGAAGTCCATGTGGGTATCGGGGATCGCGTTGAAGAAGGCGATCTACTGGCGGTGCTGGATAGCCGCGAACTGGCCGGCGCCAAGTCCGGTTATCTTGCCGCGCTCGCGATGCGCGACCTGGCGCAGACGACCTTTGCCCGAGAGAAAGGGCTTTGGGAAGACAAGATCTCCGCAGAGCAGGACTACCTGCAGGCGAAGGCGGAATACCAAGCCGCACAAATTCAGGTCCAAACTGCGGAGCAACAATTGCACGCGCTGGGTCTCAGCCAGTCCGAAGTAGACAACCTGCCCAACGCGAAAGACACTACCCTCACGCGCTACGAAATCCGGGCACCGTTTGGCGCAACGGTGGTGCAACGCCACATTACGCTGGGAGAGACCGTCGGGGAGGACGATGAAGTGTTTTTCATTGCCAAGCTCGATCCGGTATGGGTTATGGGCCGCGCAACCGAGCGAGATCTTCGCCGGATCGAAGAAGGTCAAAAAGCGATAGTCCAGCTTGACGCGTTACCGGAAGACGATTTTTCGGCAGAGATCGATTACCTCGGCAGCGTGCTTGACCCAGAGAGCCGAACGCTTAACGTGCGGGTCGTCCTCCCGAATCCCGATACCCGGCTCCGAGCGGGGCTGTTTGGCCGCATGTTGGTCTTCGTCGACGAACACGCGCACGAGGAAACCATTCTAGTTCCAAATGAGGCGCTGCAACGGACGGAAACTGGGGCCATCGTCTACAGAGCCCTGGAGGAAGGAGAATTCCAAGCCGTTCCCGTGAGTGTTCTGCACACGTCGGACACTCTCACGGAAGTGCAAGGGGAGCTGAGTGAAGGCGATCGGATCGCGGCTGGCGACATCTTTGTCCTCAAGTCAGAGGCAGGCAAGGAATCTATGGGCGGCGGGCACAGCCACTGAGGGGACACTAATGAATCGCATAATTGACTTTTCGCTGAACAACAGATTGATCGTCCTGGTATTGTGGTTCCTCGTGGCAGCGGTAGGGGTCAACTCCCTATTGAAACTCCCGATTGACGCAGTGCCCGACGTTACGAATATTCAGGTCCAGGTCTTGACCAATTCGCCAGGGCTTGCACCCGAAGAAGTCGAGCAATTCATTACTTTTCCCGTCGAGACCGCGATGAGCGGGCTTCCCGATATCGAAGAGATTCGCTCCGTGTCGAAGTTCGGTCTGTCCGTGGTGACCGTCGTTTTTGATGAAGGCACCGACATTTACTGGGCGCGACAGCTTGTCGGGGAACGGCTTATTGCCGCGCGCGGCTCGATCCCCGAGGAGTATGGCGAACCCGAGATGGGGCCCATTTCGTCCGGCCTCGGAGAGATCTACCAGTTCGAGGTGAGCGGAGAGGGATACTCCCCCATGGAGCTGCGCACCATCCTCGATTGGTACGTCAACTTCCAGTTGCGCAGCGTGCCGGGCGTCGTCGAGGTAAACAGTTTTGGCGGCGAACTGAAGACATACCAAGTCACGCTTGATCCCGAGCGGCTGGTCGCGTACGACATATCCGTCGCGGACGTCTTTGAAGCGCTCGAATTGAACAACCGCAATGTTGGCGGTGGGTACATAGCTCACCAAGGCGAACAGTACTTGATTCGCGGCGAAGGACTCCTGGAAAGCCTTGAGGAAATCGAAAGAGTCATCGTCGGCTACGACGAAGATGCGGCCACCCCGATCTACATTCGCGATTTCGCGGAGGTCGAGTTCGCGCCCATGATCCGTCAAGGCGCTGTCACCCGCGACGGCCGCGGTGAAGCCGTAGTCGGCATCGTAATGATGCTGATGGGTGAGAACGCACGCGTTGTATCGGCGAATGTCCACGAGAAGATTGAAGAAATCCAAAAGACCCTGCCGGACGGCGTGACGATCAACACCTATTATGACCGAACCGAGCTCGTCAACCGGACCATTCGCACCGTAGCCAAGAACCTGACCGAAGGCGGTGCGCTGGTCATCATCATCTTGCTGTTGTTACTTGGGAACTTGCGTGGTGGGTTGATGGTGGCCCTCGCGATACCGCTATCCATGCTGGTCAGTTTTACCGCGATGCGTTTTGCCGGATTGAGTGGAAACTTGATGAGTCTGGGCGCCATCGATTTCGGACTGATCGTGGATGGTTCGGTCGTGATGATCGAAAATGTCGTCCGGTATCTCCACGAACATCGCGAAGACGAGCGCCCTCATCTCGAAAAAGTCCGGGCCGCTTGCCGGGAAGTTGCACGCCCGGTTGCGTTCGCGGTCGGCATCATTATCATCGTATACCTGCCGATTCTAGCCTTGACAGGCGTAGAGGGCAAAATGTTCCGGCCGATGGCGCTGACCGTTGTTTTCGCGTTGGCGGGATCGCTGGTATGCGCCCTGACCCTCATGCCGGTACTCGCGTCTCTATTTCTGAAGAAGGTGCGCGAGAAAGAACCTCTCCTCTTCCGGCTCGCCAAGTGGGTGTACGTACCTGTCGTCTCGCGGACGGTAAGACATCCCTTCCTCACGTTTACGACGGCGGCCGTGATTTTCATCGCGAGTCTCGGGCTCATTCCCACCTTGGGCGCCGAGTTCATCCCCCAGTTGGATGAAGGATCCATCGCCATGCAGATTTGGCGATTGCCGAGCGTATCGCTGGAGAAATCGAATGAGATCAGTACACGTGCTGAGAAGGTGCTGATGGAAGACTTCCCGGAAGTCGCCACGGTTATCTCACGGACAGGCCGGGCCGAGATCGCTACGGATCCCATGGGCGTGGAGATCAGCGACACCTACATCATATTGAAGCCCAAGGAGGAGTGGCGTTTCGAGACCAAGGAGGCCTTGATCGAGGCCATCGATGAAACCTTGATGGAGCGCGTCCCAGGGGCGATCTTCAGCTACTCGCAGCCCATCCAGCTCCGCGTCCAGGAATTGATCTCCGGCGTGCGCAGCGACGTGGCCATCAAAATCTACGGCGACGATCTCGAAGCCATGAAGACCAAAGCCGACGAGGCCGTTCGTCTGATTCAGGACATTCCCGGTGCGGCGGACGTAAAGGCAGAGCAAGTCATCGGGTTGCCGAACATCCGCATTCGCGTGGACCGAGAAGCGACGGCCCGGTATGGAATTAACGGACAAGATGTTCTGGATGTTATCCAGAGCATTGGCGGAGCCCAGATTGCCACCATCATTGAAGGACAGAAGCGATTCTCTCTCCAAGTGCGTTTCGCGCCGGAAGTTCGTGAGAATCTGCACGCCCTACGAGATTTGCGGATACCCGCGACCAAGGCGGGCGAGAATCGTTTGATACCGCTATCGCAAGTAGCGTCCATTTCCATCGAAGAAGGCCCGGCGCAAATCAGCCGCGAGGATATTCACCGGCGTATCACCGTTGAGGCCAACGTGCGTGGCCGCGACCTGGCGAGTTTTGTCGCGGAGGCGCAGCAAGTATTGGACAATGAACTCGATCTTCCACCCGGTTGGTACATGGACTGGGGCGGTCAATTCGAAAACCTGCGGGCCGCTTCGCAACGGCTGGCATTGCTAGTGCCCTTGGCGCTCCTGCTCATCTTCGTGCTGTTGTACAGCACCTTCAACTCCACCCGGCTGGCCGTCCTGATCTACTTGAACGTGCCGATGGCGTTGACCGGCGGGATTGTGGCGCTGGTGTTGAGGGGGTATCCCTTCTCGATTTCGGCCGGAGTCGGATTCATCGCTCTGTTTGGCGTAGCGGTTCTGAACGGCGTGGTGCTGGTGTCGTACATCATTGAGCGGCAGCAGCATGGTCTCAAGCCGGACGATGCCGCCCTGGAAGGAGCCAAAATCCGGTTGCGTCCAGTGCTCATGACCGCGCTCGTCGCTTCCCTGGGTTTTCTGCCGATGGCCATGGCGCATAGCGCCGGAGCAGAGGTCCAGCGTCCCCTCGCCACTGTCGTGATCGGCGGACTTATCACGTCCACGTTGCTAACCCTGCTTGTCGTTCCGGCGGTCTACCGGTGGTTTAGCCGACGCGAGGGCGAAGTCGAACTTTAGGCGTATTTGAGAGATAAAAGGAGGCCTTCAATGAAGGAAATCAAAGCCTTTATCCGGCCGGAGTTGCTGGAAGACGTTCTGGAGCCGCTGTATGCGCACCCGGAGTTCCCCGGCCTTACCATTTCCACCGTTCATGGGTTCGGACATAAAGTCGGACGTGAAAACTCAAGTGAATTCGGTAACGTCCAGATGATCAAGCTGGAGACTATTGTCCCCGACGCTTTGTTGGATGAGGTGCTGACATTGATCCGCGAGCGCGCCAGCACCGGAAGACGCGGCGACGGAAAGATCGCCGTCTACAACGTGGAAGCGGCAATCCGCATCAGCACTGGAAAAGCAATCGAAGAGTAGGGCTGAAACCGTGAGCCGGAGAATCATGAGCAAGAAGAAGCGTGCAAAGGAGTCGAGTTCCATGGCACGGCGCCATCGACGAGGATTTCCTGGCATTTCCACAGCAGTTACCTTGTTAGCAACAAGTTTGCTCGGGCTCATGATTTGGCAGGGTACCCGGCCCGGGGGCCACGCCCACATTCCGGTCGCGCTGATATTTCTATTGTTGGCGGTCGTGGCATGGGATGTTTGGCAAATCCTCGATTGGTGGCGAAGCTAAGATGGGGAACGCTGCGGGCCAGATCACATTCGCAACGCCTACGCCCCTGGAACTCGTGTAGACGATGGAGGAATACTTATGATATCGGGACGCAAGGACCCCGTGGTTTATGAAGCTCCGTCTTCCGTGGTCATGGAAGTTTCCGTTTCGGGTAAGCTCACGCGGGAAGATTACGAGAATTTCGAGTCTCAGTTTGAACGCATACTCGCGACCCAAGACAAGGTTCGTCTCTTAATGCTTCTCGATGATTTCGATGGATGGGCGGCCGGTGCAGTATGGGAAGACATCAAGTTTGACGCCAAACACTTCAACGACGTAGACCGTATCGCCATTGTAGGCGAGTCAAGATGGGAGCATGCGATCGCGTTCTTCTACAAACCATTTACCCGAGCGAAGGTTCAATACTTCGATCGTGCGGACGAACAAGCCGCTCGGACTTGGATATCGTCGCCCTAGGCGTGGCCGATACGACCCCTAGCGCCACGTACAGGAGTGAAGTGCGACTTGTGTACCTGACAAACCCGCACTCGAACACCGAGGTGTGCTATGCAAGACTATGCGTTCAAAATTCGTGGAATGGACTGCGCCGAAGAGGTCGCGATCCTGAAGCGGGAACTCGGCCCCGGTTTCGGGGAAGAGAACCTTCGGTTCGACGTGATGAACGGCAAGCTCATCGTGGCGTCCGAGGACGGTGGCACGACGCGGGATAAGGTTGTCGAACTGGTGCGGAACACCGGGATGGAGGCGATTCCGTGGGACAAGCACGTGTCCCAAGCCAAGAATGGAGACAGTTTCTGGGCCCGGCGTGGCCGAGCGATCCTGACGGTCCTGAGCGGCGTTTGCATTTTCCTGGGATTCGTATGGCACTCGACGCAGCATGGAATCTTCGATGCGCTCACGGGCGGCGAGGCGGAAAGACACCAATTTCCTTTGTCTGTCATAATCTTGTATCTCGTCGGCATCGTCAGTGGCGGCTGGTTCATCTTCCCGAAAGCCTGGTACGCGGCGCGGCGGCTTCGTCCGGATATGAACCTCCTCATGACTGTGGCCGTGGTGGGTGCAGCACTCATTTCGGAATGGTTTGAAGCGGCGACCGTTACTTTACTTTTTGCTGTAGCGTTGCTTCTGGAGTCGTGGAGCGTGGCCCGGGCGCGGCGTGCGATAAGCGGCCTCCTGGATCTTTCGCCCGAGACGGCGCGCTACTACGAAAAGCAAAGCGGAGACGTCGTAGAGGCGCCGATTGCCGATGTCCCCCTGGGCGCGACCGTACTTGTCCGTCCTGGGGAACGCATTCCACTGGACGGCGACGTCACAAAAGGCCGGACGAAGGTCAACCAGGCGCCCATCACTGGCGAGTCGAAACCGGTAACGAAAGAGCCCGGAGACCCGGTCTATGCGGGCACGATCAACGACGAAGGTGCGTTCGAGTTCGAAGCGACGAAGGAAGCGTCGGACACGACGCTGGCGCGCATTATCCGCATGGTGGAGGACGCGCAGTCCAGGAGAGCGGAGTCCGAGCAATGGGTTGAGAAGTTCGCCCGCTACTACACGCCGGTGATGATGCTACTGGCCGTCGGGATCGCCATCCTTCCGCCACTTCTTCTGGGAGGATCGTGGTACACTTGGTTCTACGAAGCGCTAGTCATCCTGGTCATCGCGTGTCCATGCGCGTTGGTCATCTCCACCCCGGTCAGTATCGTCGCCGGGCTCAGCGCGGCCGCACGCGCGGGCGTCCTGGTAAAGGGAGGGGTTTACTTGGAGATGCCCGCACGTGTCCGCGCAATCGCGATGGACAAGACCGGCACGCTCACGCTGGGGCAACCCGAAGTGCAGCGCGTGGAAGGGCTTAACGGCACCTCGGAAGAAGAACTCCTCCGGCTTGCCGCGGCATTGGAGTCTTCCAGTGAACATCCGCTGGCCCGGGCGATTCTGCGCAGAGTGGAACAGGACGGCGTCACGGTGCAGCCCGCCGAGAATTTTCAGGCAATCAAGGGCAAGGGCGCAACAGGAACGATCGATGGCGGTCAATACTGGATAGGCAGTCATCGGCTGGTGCATGAAATGGAGGCCGAAGGTCCCGGCATGCACGAGCGGGCCGAACAACTAGAAGATGCTGGACACACGGTCGTGGCCCTGGGCAAGGACAACTTACTTATGGGACTGATCAGCGTGGGCGATGGCGTACGGCCAGAGGCGATGGACTGCGTAGAGGAATTGCGAGACGAAGGTATCGAGATTATCGTCATGCTTACCGGCGACAACGAAGGGACGGCCAAGGCCGTGTCCGAGGCCACGGGAGTTGCAGAGTATCGCGCGGAATTGTTACCCGAAGACAAAGTGGAAACGGTCCGGGAACTTGTGGACCGGTGGGAACACGTGGCCATGGTAGGGGACGGGGTCAACGACGCCCCCGCCATGGCGGAAGCCAGTTTCGGCATCGCCATGGGCGCCATGGGGACCGACGTCGCAATCGAGACTGCCGACATCGCCTTGATGACCGACGACCTGCGCAGGCTTCCCTGGCTGGTTCGCCACTCCAAACGCACGCTACGCGTCATTCGGCAAAACATCTTCTTCGCGCTCGGAGTCAAAGCTGTGTTCATCGTGCTCGCATTTGCCGGCCTCGCGACACTGTGGATGGCCATTGCAGCCGACACCGGCGCGTCGCTCTTGGTGATATTTAATGGGTTGCGGCTTTTGCGAATGGATGAATAACGAGGGGCACGCACTTAGATGCTATTGAAACGAGATGACGTCAAGTTCAAAGGTGTCAAACCGGCCGACTTCCGAAATGTCTGACTAATCTTGAAGACTGCGTCATGAGATAGAACTTATCTTCTGCGACAAAGGCGCATTGTACCGGATTCAAAGCAATTCTCAAGGTTGCTGAATAACATATACCTGCCGACAAGTGCTTAATCCAATCCGGCACGTCGAGTCATTGCACCCTGCGAAGGCGCATACCATAGTGCCAGGGAGGAAGATCGATCACACTGCCATGCGGCGCTAGCAATCTGCTCTGTGCCACCCATTCAAGGACATGTTCAGGCTTGGGACGGATGTCCAGAGATGGTCCTCGCGGAGTAGCGGGATCGTGTCGCCAATGAGTGACGAGGAGTACACCACCAACCTTCACGACGCGGGCCGCCTCCACGAGCATTTGCAGCGGCAGCTCTCCATGGAGAATGTTGAAAAGGAGACACCCGTCCTGGCTGGCACTGGCTACACCGAACCCGTCGACGGTAACATCCCGTTCTAAGACAAGGATGTTCTTTAGAGCTGCGTCCATCGCTCTCTTCCTCGTGATCGCAACCATCGCGGTGTCAACGTCGATGGAGGTCAATGTACCTTGGATTCTTCTTGCGACTGGAAGGGTAAACGTACCGTATCCGCACCCGAGTTCAGCGACGTCGCACAGAGTCTCATCTACGCCGAGTCGATCTAAGGTATCTTCTATGTCGAAGAGTGATTCCCAGAGGTCTTGCTCTGGCATTCCGCTTTCACGAAGTTTCATCGATCGCAGATTCCTCGTGGAGATGTTGACACTGCTCTAGCCCCGAGAAGCCTCTGATCGTAATGCCACGAATGCGTGAAGGCAAGATTCCTGTGTGTAAGATTGAAGCTAATTCAAGTCAGTCGCCTCAGGCGGTGCTGCTTTCTGCAATACTCCCCAGGAATGCCATGAAGTGGTCGCGCTCGGATTGGACCTGTTCCCGGGGTCCGGTCATCCGGACGATAAAAAGCGTCCCGTCTTGCACGCACACCATGGACAGCAAGCCGTAATCTTCATGTACGTTTCCTCCGAGATCAGTAAGATCTCCAAATGCTTCGATTAGCAACCCCTTGCCGTCGAGCACTTGCGTGCTTGGTCCCGCTTCGATCTCCGATTTGGAAAGGGGCTCCAATCCCAGTTGCCCTCTCCAGCGGTTTATCGTTTCCACGGCGGAGCCTGCGTCAGCCGGGACCACGGTCACGTAGCACTCCGTTTCCTCTTGACCTGAAGGGTGATAGGTGGCTTCGCGGAACGGTCTTGGGCGGGCCTTCACCCAGTGTTCGGGAACTTCCCAGGTTATGGCAGGTTTCTCTACCAGCGGCGAAGCGGCTGCATGTCCCTCGCAACACGCGCCCTGACCGCCGCCTTGGGCGTGCGGACAGTTTTCGTGGTCGGCGGATTCCGACGCCCACACCGGACTGACGATAGCTGTAACGATTGCCGCTACAAGGATAATGGCTGATTTCCACATGGTGTGCGACATATTGAAATTTCCCCCTGATTCGACTCTCAAGTGCGTTCGTGCTTTTGGTACGAGTTCATCAACGTACTCTCGTCTTGGTGCGAAGCAATCCCTGTGCCTGAACCTGCGGAGCATCCCACATAGTCGGAACACACCAGCAATTTTCGGAATCGTTCTGGAAGACCCTAGTTCCGGAAAAACTCGCCGCACCCCCAAGCATTCTTCACTGGTCATGTTCTAACCGCCTCATTGGACAATTACTGACCATAGAACCACTACGTGTCGGTTTGTCATGCAGAGTACAAGCGGCATCAAATCCAGCTGGCCTCAGCCAACTGGTTCATGGCAGGGGTAAAACCGGGTTTGGGTGCGGGCGACATCCTCTTCGGGTTTCCCGTTACGAAGTAAACAAGTTGCCTCCTTCATCGTTCGTGCGGTAACGAAGAGCTTGTCCAGATGGGTGAGCCGGAGTATCTCCATGATGTCTGCATCCACGTGACATAGATAGAGACTTCGCCCACTGGCGCTAAGATGCTTCTGTATCCGAAGTAACTCGGCGAGAGCGGCACTTGAGAGGTAACGAACCCAAATCAAATCCAGAATCACATCCAGACCTGGGTGGCGGTCAACCCCATGCATCACTGCGGCCGAAAAGAGCGTAGGCAGAGGCGGGTACACGATCTTTTCGCGGAGTACCCGCACCACCAACACGCCATTCGTAGCATCAAATTCAATGGAATCACCCAATAGCATCAGAGAGTCTTTCATTTTCCGGTGTAACCTTTCTCCGTCGGTTTAGGCGCTGACCCGGTGTTTAACCGTAGACCCGTAGCGCTGGAGCGCCTGTCTGAGATCCGGGTATATGGTGAAATCTCTATCCATGTTTGTAAGGACGAGAAGATCCCGGGTATCGTCACGGAATCCGCAAAGGGACAGCTCGCCGCGGAAACGGCTTACTTGTCCCCGAAGCTCCACGAGTTTTTCGAGTATGGTACTTGACAGGTGATGGACCCTATGGAAATCAAGCACGAAATCGGCCCCAGGATGTGCCATAACATATGCTTCCATCTCATTTGCTAACTCATCGATGCAATCGACATCCACGAGGTTCGATGCACGCAGCGTCGCGATGACCACTTCCCCGGCTTCTGTACCAGTTCGAACTGGCACGAAGGACTTGACCTTGATCATGTCATTTGTATGCATTTTTCACTCCCTCTGGCAGCTTTAAGTGGGATATCAGAGGCTTCAACCTCCGAATCCCTGCTCGCTGTCCGTCCAACAAAGGAACGCTTGACCTTGCTCCTCAACAATATCAATCATATTCCGGTTGGCCAGCCACGCTACCGCGAGTCCACATTCACGAGATGAAACGCCCAGTTCTTCGCAGAGTGCGTCCGTGGTGATTGGTCCTGTCTTTCGCAGGTGAAACCAGATCTTGTTGCATGTTTCCAGCAAAGAGGTTGTCAAGCGCGCCGCGCTCCATTCATGGCCGTGCTCCTGGATTCATTTCGATTAAACTGCTGCCAGAAGGGCCCGCATTATTCGTGCCCAAAGGGGCTTGTGCCGTAACGATTTTCCACGTAATGACTTAAGGCGGGAGGCGGGAGGCGGGATTTGATGTATTGTAGTTAGCGTCTATCCATTGGGGTGGCCAGTTTAAGGTAGGCCGTCAGAAGGCGTTCGCATAGCGGCGGCGAAGGTGAGTTCAATGGAGAACTTTGTTGGCCTGTGAATTGCTCGCGAGGAGGGGTGACCCTATAATCGACATTTGAAGTTCCGTACTACGTTGAATCCAATGGAAAATGTTGCATCATGAGTAGATGGCTCCTCCATAGTCTCCAGGGGCGGGTGTTGCTAACCTTGCTGTTACTTGCGATGGTTCCACTCTTGATCGTTGCGTTTCAAGGGTATCATTGCGCCCGGGAAGCGGTTTACGACCTAGCTCAGAAGCACCTCGTGTCCGTGGCAAAAACGCGCGAAGCCATCATCACGGAGTGGTACGCCGAGCGAGTGAAAGACATCAAAACCATTGCGTCTCTGCCGGGGGTGATCGGTGAGATTATCCAAGCTGAATCTAGCGGCGTAAGCGAATCTGAAGAGCTTCTCAAGGCACTGCTTTCTAACATTCAACTGCAAGATTCGGCTTTCGAGAGTCTGTCGATCTACACTCATGACTGGCAACTGATAGCCCGGGCGGATTTTGGTGAGCACCAAAGTGAAGACCTTCTAACGGAACGTCTTACAGCAGATCTCGAGGCGGCTGACGGCGTCTTCATGGAAGAGGCCCACATGCATCACAGTTCGGACGTGGGTGCCCATATCGGTCGCGCCATCCAAGATGATACTGGCACGAGAATCGGCTACCTCGTGGGGAATCTAAACCTTACTCGAAGTATTGGTCCCTTACTTCAAGAACGAAGCGGGCTTTGGAGTACCGGCAAGACCTATCTGGCAGACAGAAACTTACGTATCATCACGGAGCCGTTTGTCGATGGTGAGCGTGTGTCTCTCAGGCGGAATGCGCCGGCCGAAGCACGAGAGTGCTCGTCTGAGGACGCTCCACAAGTTCTCGATTATGTGGATTATAGGGGCGTTGAGGTTCTCGGGACAGCAGTCAATCTGCCCATTGATGACTGGTTGCTCATCGCCGAAATTGACAGGTCGGAAGCGCTGAGATGGCTGGATATGTTGATCTTTCGGGCGTTGCTTACCGTTATAGTTACCCTCGTCGCCATTGTGGTTGCCTCAACGTGGATGTCTTCCTTCCTGGGTCGCCCTTTACGTCAACTCGTAACAATTGCTAACCGCATCCGGATTGGCGAGACCAACGAACGCGTACCGCGTACCCAAATTTTGGAAGCCGACGAAGTCGGGATGGCGCTCAATGAGATGCTCGATGAAATGCGGAGCCAGCAGGACTTCATTGCGCGTACTACGGCGTTGACGAGCATGGGCGAGATGACGTCCAGTATCGTCCATGAAATGCGTAACCCTTTATCCTCGGTCAAGATGAATCTTCAGGCGCTTTCCCGGTCACTGGAGCCTGGGGATTTCAACACAGAGGCGGCAGAGATTGCGTCGGACCAGATTGGGAGAATCGAAAGCATGCTGACCGATCTGCTCCAGTTTGGTCGGCCTGTCTCGATTCGGAAGATCGAGACACGGTTCGAGGAGCTTGTGCGGATGAGTCTCGCCGTTGCCACAGATCTGATTCAGGAGAAGGAAATCCGATGTGCAGCGGAGAGTACCCTTGACGACAGCACGTTGTTCATAGATAAGGAGCAGATGTGCCGCGCCTTGTCTAATCTCATAATCAATGCGGTCCAGGCATCTCCACCCCAGTCTGTTATTCGGATAGTACTTCAACCATCACTCCACGGGGATCGTTTCGTGGATTTGGAAGTCGTTGACTCCGGTTCTGGGCTGACTGAAATGGCCTCGAAAAGATTGTTTCAGCCGTTCTTTACGACTAAGCCCGGCGGGACAGGACTGGGCCTTGCTAACGTAAAAAAGATTGTGGAACTCCACGGGGGGATGGTGTCCGCATCGAATGGAGCGACATGCGGTGCACAAATCCGGATTTCGATTCCGCGGACCGCGTACTCGGCTGGTTTGGACGCGATTCGGGCAAGACAATTACCGGCGCAGTGGTCAGGTTCTGTTCAGAAGAAGTAACGTGCAGGGAACCAAGGGTGGTTTTGTTAGGTCTATTGGCGACTCTTGCGTAGTCTCCGGAGTGGCATGAACGTTGCGAATTAGTGAGTGGTTTGTAGGCTTTCGACGATCGCACTCGCGACTAGCAACGGATTGGTACTTATTATGCTTGCTCCAGTATCGTTCCTCCCATTCACGGAATCCATAGGACTGGAAATGAGAAGCATGCGAATCTTAGTGATCGATGATGATTCGGGCCTATGCAGGTCTATGCAGATCCACCTGGAGCGGCAAGGCCATAAGGTAATGACAACCCAGACTGCACGCGGGGGGTTAGACCTGCTCGAAACCGTGAATCCGGAAGTGACCTTTGTCGATCTGAATCTTCCCGATATCTCGGGCCTGGAGATAATCAGAAAACTGAAGGACGAAGAAGTCGAGACACTCGCCGTGATGATCACGGGTGAGCAGGATGCAAACGCGACTATCGAAGCGATTCGACTCGGGGCATTTGACTATATACGCAAACCGCTTGACCTCGATGCGATACTGGTCACGTTGGAGAAAGCGGCCCAAGATTTAATCCGTAGTAAGGTACAACCGTCTGTGGTAGCGGAGTCCCGAGACGCGCGAACCGAACTCATTGGCGCCGACCCAATGATTATCGATGTGCTCAAGCAAGTAGCCGTGCTCAGCGACAGCCGGGTCCCGGTGCTCATTCAGGGTGAAAGTGGGACTGGAAAAGAGTTGGTCGCTCAAGCTCTCCACGAAACTGCGGGGGCTAACGCGCGATTCGTTGCCGTGAATTGTTCCGCTGTTGTGCCGACGCTGCTTGAAAGCGAGCTCTTCGGCCATGAAAAGGGGGCGTTTACGGGGGCCGACGCGACCAAGGCGGGCAAATTGGAACATGCGGGGGAGGGGACCGTATTTCTCGATGAAATCGGAGACATGACGCTCGAACTCCAAGCAAAGCTACTGCGAGCCCTGCAAGAGCGTGAATTTGAACGAGTTGGCGGAAACCGGTTGATCCCCTTCAAGGCGCGAGTGATTGCGGCCACGCATCGGGATCTCCAGGCGATGGTGGCGAAGGAGCAATTTCGTCAGGATCTATATTACCGCCTGGCCGTTTCCACCATCAGCGTTCCCCCGCTACGCGAGCGCCGCGGAGACATACCGCTGATCGTGAAACACCTGTTGGCCCGGAATGCCCTGGAGCTTCACCGCAACGTGACCGGTATTGAAGAGCCCGCCCTTCGAGTTCTGCAAGCGTATGACTGGCCAGGCAATGTGCGTGAGTTGTCAAACGTCGTGACCCGCGCAATCCTCCTCGCGCGATCCGAGACATTGACGGAGAACCAAGTGCTTGCGTCTATGGGGCGCTTCAGTGAAAGGTCCGCCGATCCGACGGATATTCGGCCGCTCCGCGACGTTGAGAAGGACTATGTCGAGAAAGCACTGAATGCGACTGGCTGGAATATTTCCCGAACGGCCGAGCTCCTGGATATTTCACGCGTAACACTTCGCAAGAAGATCGCCGACTACGAAATTCAATCGCCATCGGATAAAAGACGATTGGTATAGAAGACGTCGGCAGAAGCTGTTTGTAAGGCATATCAAATCCCTGTCAATGCTGGGCCTGACCTTCCCGGCATGCATCGAGTATTGCATCTTGGCACCTGCATTCGCCGTAAACATGAACGATTCAGCGTGTGGCCGTAGTTTCTTCGTTGAACACATGGGCGAACGGGTCCCGCCAACGGGAGATAGCAGCTTTAGAAAAGGTATGGATTGGTATTGCCGTCTGCGCGTTGGTTATTTGATAGCTCTGCGTTTGGAAGGTCGTGATTCAACATAGTATCCACAGAACGAGCAGTGCAGAAGTTAAAGGCGAACCGTCGACAGGATGAAATGGAGGTTCATGATATGGCTGACGAGCCGGAGGAAGGATTGATGCGTAAGACTTTCCCGGATCCCGTCTGCGGGATGAAGGTCGATCTAGAAACGGCAAAGCATCACGCCGTTCACGACGGTCGGACCTACTATTTTTGTTCGAAAGGCTGCAAGGACAAGTTTGTCAAAGACCCTGGCACGTATGTCGACAAAACCGAAGATGCGGAAAAGTCCAGAGGGGATGATCCGCGGGATTATGTCTGTCCCATGTGCCCCGGTGTGCGGCAGAAGGGTCCTGGGAACTGCCCGAAGTGTGGGATGGCGCTCGAGCCGGAATCCTCTAAGCCACGTCCCACGCGCACCGAGTATACCTGCCCGATGCATCCGGAAGTCGTGCATGACAAGCCGGGGGATTGCCCCAAATGTGGGATGGCGCTCGAGCCTCGTGAAGTTACGGAGGACGAGTCAAACCCCGAATTCGAGGACATGAAACGCAGGTTTTGGGTTAGTCTCATTTTCACCGTGCCTGTTTTTATGATTTCCATGTCGGAATTGATCCCCGGCCAGCCCTTACAGAATCTCGCTTCCATGACGGTCCTAACGTGGGTGCAGCTCATTCTGGCGACGCCCGTCGTCGTGTACTGTGGCCTGCCCTTCTTCCAGCGGATGTGGCGTTCCTTTGTGAGTTGGAATCTAAACATGTTCACGCTCATTGGCCTCGGCACGGGTGTGGCTTACGCCTACAGCATCATCGCGACGCTCTTGCCCGGTATATTCCCGGAATCCGTAAAGACTCACGGCGGCCTGGTCCCCGTTTATTTCGAGGCCGCGGCGGTCATCATCACACTGGTTCTCGTGGGACAGGTCATGGAACTTCGCGCCCGCGCCCAGACCAGCGGCGCTATCAAAAAGCTGCTTGGCCTCGCCCCAAAAACCGCCCGCCGCGTGACCGATGACGGCGAGGAAGAGGACGTCCCCATCGACCAAATCCAGCGCGGTGACCGCTTGCGGGTCCGGCCCGGCGAAAAGGTGCCGGTTGACGGCTCGGTACTCGAAGGCAGCACCACGGTCGATGAATCCATGGTCACCGGAGAACCTGTTCCGGTAGAGAAATCGCAAGAGGATTCCGTGACCGGCGGTACAGTAAACGGCAAAGGCAGCTTCGTCATGCGCGCGGATCGGGTTGGTAGCGACACCCTGCTGGCCCAAATCGTGCGCATGGTGAGTGAAGCGCAACGCAGCCGTGCCCCCATTCAGCGGCTGGCCGACATCGTGGCAGGGTACTTCGTGCCGGCGGTAGTCGCCGTAGCAGTGCTCGCGTTCATGGTGTGGATGCTGGTAGGTCCCGAGCCCCGGCTCGCCCATGCCTTGGTCAGTGCCGTATCCGTCTTGATCATCGCGTGTCCGTGCGCACTCGGTCTCGCGACGCCCATGTCCATCATGGTGGGTACCGGACGTGGCGCGTCGGAAGGAGTACTTGTCAAAAATGCGGAATCGCTAGAAATTTTCGAGAAGGTCGACACGCTGGTGGTCGACAAAACGGGCACTCTGACCGAAGGTAAACCCCGCCTCGTCACGGTCGAGCCGGCCGAAGGGTGGGACGAAAGCAACTTCCTGCGTCACGCGGCCAGTCTCGAACGCGCGAGCGAGCACCCCTTGGCCGAGGCAATCGTCGAAGGTGCCCGAGAGCGGGATGTGAATCTTGCGGATGTACAGGACTTCGACTCCGTGACCGGCAAGGGCGTGACCGGCAAACTGGAAGGAACAACCATCGCCCTCGGCAATCGCAGCCTGTTAGAGGATCAGGGAATCGACGCGGGGGAGTTGGCAACTCGTGCGGAAGAACTCCGCGGCAAGGGGCAAACCGTCATGTTCGTCGTCATCGACGGAAAACCGGCTGGCCTACTGGGCGTTGCCGATCCGATCAAGAGGTCCACGCCCGAAGCGCTGAAAACCCTGCATGAAGCGGGTGTAAAGGTCGTCATGGTAACGGGCGATAGCAAGACCACCGCGCACGCCGTGGCCGACGAGTTGGGGATCGATGACGTGGAGGCTGACGTCCTCCCTGAGCGCAAGGGCGAAATCGTCAAACGCCTGCAGTCCGAGGGCCGCACCGTGGCCATGGCCGGCGACGGCATCAACGATGCCCCCGCCCTGGCGCAGGCCCACGTGGGCATCGCCATGGGTTCCGGAACTGACGTGGCTATGGAAAGCGCCGGGATCACCTTGGTCAAGGGCGACCTCCGGGGCATTGCGAAAGCCATCCGCCTCAGTCGTTCCGTCATGCGCAACATCCGGCAGAACCTCTTCCTCGCCTTTATCTATAATTCCCTCGGCGTCCCGATCGCCGCCGGAATCTTGTATCCCTTCCTCGGCATCCTTCTCAGTCCCATGATCGCCGCCGCCGCCATGAGTTTCAGCTCCGTGTCGGTCATAGGGAATGCATTGCGCCTCCGAAAGATGACACTATGATTCGATCCGGGCCAAACACGACACGTGTTCGCGCCCTCAAGAAGGCAACCATCTTGACCCCACAATATTGAGAATTGGCATGTTCGGGAACACGCTGAAAACCAGAGTATTGCTGGCCTTGAGCGCTCTATCACTCGGGCCAGTTCTTATCATCGGGATCTACACGTACTTTCTGGCACGCGAAGCAGTACTCGAACAAGCACACGACCATCTGACATCGACCGTCCGGGCACGCCACACGATGATCGAGTCTTGGTTGGCCGAGCGCCGCCAGGATATCAACGCGCTCGCGCATCTCCCGATACTGGTTCAAAGAATGGAAAGGCGAGAGCTGAATCAACGTACTGACACACGGCTCTTGGAAGGACTATTGGAGGCAACGCGAGCGGCTGGACACCCGTATGAGAGTCTAACCGTGTACAACGACTATTGGTCCGTACTTGCGCGTGTGCGGGACCGGAATCACACGGAAGAGGAGTTTCTGACCGAAACCTTCAAGAGCGGTGTTGAGAATGCGGACGATGTGTACTTCGATGCCGCCCACTTGCACGAGTTGGACCAAGTCGGATCGCACTTTGGTCTTGCTATTCGGACGGATGCGAACAAGTCCGTCGGCTATATCGTGGCGAACCTGAACCTTTCAGAGAGTCTGACGCCATTGCTGATGGATCGCAGTGGATTGGGCGATACTGGGAAGTCATACATTATTGCGGATGATCTCCAAATACTGACGGAACCGTTCGCGACGAAGCAGGGCATTGCGTTCCAAAGTTGGGCAAGCCGTGTCCATTTGGAATGCCGTACCCAACAGGGGCAAGACGTGCGGTTGTACCGCGATTTCCTCGGAAACCAAGTGCTCGGTACTTCCATGGTGCTTCCGATTCAGGGTTGGGCCGTCGTCGTGGAAGTTGACTCGAACGAAGTCATGAAATGGGAACGCATCTTGTTGAGCCGCGTCGCCGTCACATTGCTTATCGCCATCGTCGCAATTGTCTTGGCGTCACTTTGGCTGTCCAGCGTTCTCGGACGCCCATTGGCTTCGCTGGCGGCCGTGGCTCATCGAATCATTTCGGGCCACACCGAGGAACGACTCGGCAATATGGGAATGCGGGAAGCCGACGAGGTACGCCTGGCGGTAAACCGAATGCTTGACGAATTGAAACTGAAAGAGCGGGAAATCGTGAGAACCGCCACGCTGGCAACCGTCGGAGAGTTGACGTCACGCATCGTGCACGAAATGCGGAACCCGATTTCGTCGATTAGGGTGAACCTGCAATCGATTTGTCAGGCATCGATGCCGGATTCGGATTGCCAAGAATTGGCCGAGATCGCGATTAGCCAGGCAGAGCGGTTGGAGGAAATGCTGAATGAATTGCTCCACTATGGCAAACCACTTGAACTTCATCCCGAGGATATCACGTTTCGTGTGCTTATGGAGAAGTCGCTCTCCGGCGTGAACGGATTAGCCGCGGACAAGGAAGTTCACATCGCGGTCAAGGATGAGATAGGCGATCAAACACTCCGAATCGATACCGAGTATTTTACACGGGCGATGACGAATCTACTCCAAAACGCAGTCGAGGCAACGCCCGCCGGCAAAGACGTCGTCGTCCGTGCCTATGCGCCGGACCCTCCGGGCGGGGAAATCGAAATTGCCGTCCGTGACCGTGGCTCGGGGATACCGCACGAGTACCGCGAGCGGATTTTCGCGCCGTTTTTCACTACAAAGTCTCGCGGAATCGGTTTGGGGCTCGCTAACGTCCGAAGAATCGTCGAACAACACGGGGGAGGAGTAGTCGTAGACGAAGCGCCGGACGGCGGAACGGTCTTTTCGATCCGCCTTCCGCAATCTACGACGGACCGACCGGAGGATGATGGAGGAAGCACGTGACGGGTGCTTGAGGTGATCAGATTCTATATCCCCGAGGCGAAGAAGCCTATCGCGATTCAACCGCAACTCTATGCACGCGCGTCACTTATGGACAATGGTCGTTGTTGGCATCGGTTATGCTTTCAAGCGTTTGCATATTGGGATATACACCTTGATGCAAGTGCATCAGATACTTCGATGAGGATTTGAGAAGACCATGGCAAACGTTTTGATCATCGACGACGATGTAGCTTTGTGCAGGTCGCTCGAGATCATCCTCAAGCGAGAAGGGCACACGGTACGCACGTCAAACAAGGGAAAGACGGGGTTGGCGGACCTCGGAGAGAATAGCTACGACGTGGTGTTTATCGATTTGGTCCTTCCAGATCTTTCGGGATTGGAGGTGATCCAGTCCGCATCCGTCTTGAGCGAGGCGCTCACGGTAATGATCACGGGGGTTCAAGACGCAAAAGCCGGTATTCAGGCCATTCAGCTCGGCGCATTTGACTACGTGCGAAAACCACTGGACCGGGATGAACTTTTGTCGATCGTCGAACGGGCACGACGTTTTGCAGATGGCAAAGCAGGGGGCACGACTCGTTCAATCCTGAGTCATACGGCGAGTTCTCATGAAATCATCGGTTCGCACCCAAAAACGACAAGCGTAATCAAGCAGGTCGCACTATTATCCCGCAGTAGGGTGCCGGTGCTGATCCAAGGTGAGACCGGAACAGGAAAGGAACTGGTAGCCCGGGCTTTGCACGAGGCAGCAACCTCCAACGATCCATTCCTGGCCGTCAATTGTTCGGCCGTCGTACCCACTTTGCTCGAGAGTGAGCTCTTTGGCCACGTAAGAGGAGCGTTCACCGGGGCGGATTCCGATAAGGCCGGAAAAATGGAGTTGGCCGGGTCGGGCACCGTCTTCTTCGACGAAATCGGTGATATGTCCTACGACCTCCAGGCGAAGCTTTTGCGCGTCCTTCAGGAGCGGGAGTTCGAACGGGTGGGCAGTTCCAAGTTGTTGCCGTTCAGGGCCCGCGCGATCGCGGCGACTCACAGGAATCTCAAGAAGATGGTTCAGGACGGGGTATTCAGAGAGGATTTGTACTACCGGGTCGCGGTTTCGGCCATCAATGTGCCTTCCCTGCGTGAGAGGCGTTCCGATATTGAGTGTCTCGTAGAGCACGCACTTTCAAGGTTGAACACGGAGCTTGGGAAGGAGATTCATACTATTGATGAACGGGCGATTCGGCGGTGCCTTGACTACGATTGGCCGGGAAACGTTCGGGAACTCATCAACGTGCTCACGAGAGCGGTGCTGCTCGCCCGCGGCCCTGCAATCACGGAAGATCTCATCGATATGGCAATGCAGCAAACCTGTACCGCCATGACATCCGCGCAAGATACAAAGACACTCCGGGAAGCAGAAAGCGAGTATATCTACAAGGCCCTGCTTTCAAACCAGTGGAACATCAAACGCACAGCTCGTTTGCTTGAGATATCGCCGATAACGCTGCGAAAGAAGATTCGGGACTATCAATTGGTCAGGCCTACGGAGGGGGCCACCTAACGTAGGTTTTTGGAAAAAACCCGCAAGCCCCCATCCGCTATCGTATTCCTCGTGAGGGTTCAGTGGTCCAAATCTTCTTCGATGATGGATGAACCGATGCGATCATCTTGTCGCAACCTTCGCTCCTACGTTGTCCCGGCACTGGTGCACTTCTACCGTAGCGTGCACAATCCGGCAACCCTCCGGTAGCCGCGCTTTGTAGAAATCGGGAGACTGGGGACTGTCCGCGACGACGGCCAAGTCAACGGCGTAGATACCCGGGCCAATCGACCAGATATGGAGGTCGGCAACGCGTGTGTCGCCATCGTTCTCGATGGCCGCGCGAATCGCGTTTCGAACAGATTCGGGCGCTTGCCTGTCGAGCAGGACCGAACTGGATGCGACCACCAGTCCCCAGGACCACCGGGCCACGAGCATCGCGCCGACAATACCCATTGCGGGGTCCGTCCAATTCCAGCCAAAATACTTTCCGGTCAGCAGCGCGAAGATTGCCAACAACGAAGTGAGTGCGTCGGCCAGCACGTGAAAGTACGCGGCACGAAGATTGTGGTCGTGGTGGTGGGTATGAAGATCACCGTGGACGTCATTCACAGGGTTGTGTCCGCCATGCGAGTGGTCATGGTCGTGATCGCCTTGCAGCACGAGAGCCGATACTCCGTTCACGATCAGTCCGACGACCGCTACGGCAATGGCTTGGTTGAACGCGATGTCTACGGGGTTGATCAGACGCTCGACACTTTCCCACACCATCATCAGCGCGAATACAGCGAGCAATACGGCACCCGTGTAACCGCCCAGCGCATTCACCTTCCCGGTCCCAAAACTAAATTCGCGGTCATGGGCGCGACGGCGTGCGAATACATACGCGAGGGCCGCGATCGCAAGGGCAGCCGCATGGGAGGCCATGTGTAGGCCGTCCGCAAGAAGTGCCATGGATCCGAAGGCGATCCCGGCGACGATCTCCACGACCATCATCATCGCAGTAATAATGATGACGATGATGGTACGGACTTCCCCGGGTTTTCGGGCGTCCTGCCCAAAGGTGTGGCTGTGCTGCCATGCATTCAGGCCATGGTGGTGCATATTGCTGGACGATCCTTCTTCCAGAAAGCCAACGATGAGGCTATCGCGAGGCCGACGGCGTTGTCAATTCGCGCGACTGGCGCCGGATGGCGATTCGGCAACAACCGGCAATGATGGTGCAGCTACGATATGAGAATTCCGATGTGGACCGTAATGCAACGACTACCGACGAGATTGAACGGGTATGATCGCGTTAACATTTGCAGTCAATCCGTGGTCAACTTTGCGGACTTTCCACTAAACGTCTACGGACACGGATTTTGCGTGCGTGCCGGGACCTGCCCTTGATCCATCAGATTTAGATACGGACTAACTCCCCAATAGATTCCGCAACCTTCGTATTGAGGTCGTTGTTCCCCTACCTCGGCGCTGGTGCCCGTGGCGCAAGTTGTGGAATTCGGGCTAATTCCAGTGTCGCAAAGCAATGATCACAGGTTTAGAAGCGGGTGCAAAACCTACAGGTTTTCGATATCCTTCTTCTCGAGTACAGAAAGAACTACGGGTTCCCTCACCGTCGGATGCCAGGGAACCCGTCATGAAGAGGTTTTCACGTCTACGAAAAAGTGCATTCCTGCACGTCTTCGCGAAATTACCATGCCGCGTCGCTGTCGTCCTTGTCCACGGAGACTTTGGAAAGCGGCCAAGTCGCTTGGGTGTGATCTGCGGGGTATTTCACGAACGAAACGTGACCGTCCATGTACAGGATGTTGCTCCCGCCCGGGACGTGACTGAAAGACGCGAGGTTCCCACTCGAAGAGTCGTCCTTGGTGATCCGCGCCGCATCCCACATGAGGGGAATCGTGGACTGTGACTCCGCGCTTCCCGCAGGGTTGTTGATGTCCGTGACGAGGAACCGCTCTATGCCTTCGCGCAGGTGCAATGTCGTGATTTCCTCGGGCCAGGTTCCTCCCTCATCCGTCAGGTCGAAATCCAAATCGTCCCAGCGGGTACCGTAGGTAACTTCCTCAGATAGCAGCAACGCAAGAGCGACATTATTTTCGGGGGCTTCAATCCACTCTGCTCTGATGAGCTTTGGCATGTACTTGTAACTGAAATCGACGGCCACATCATCCGTGATCGGGTCCTCGATAAGCCCGAAGAATGCAACCGTCTCTCCACATACGCCAGTGTTGGAACACCACGTTCCGTCACCCGCGTCGGTTTGGTCGACGACCATAAGAATATCCTCCACACTTTCAGGGGCAGGAGAACTATCCGATGGGCAAATCCCGATTTGATGGTCGGTCAAGTACTCGGGATAAACGAGTCCGCCATCCGGCCCAAGTTTACCCCATAATTCCTCGCCCGGATCGTATGGCTCGTCATACCACATTTGCGTGTGCGGGTATCGCTCTCCTTTCGATTCTCCCGCGAATATCTTCATCACAATTCCCCATTGCTTGAGGTTATTTTGACATGACGCGCGCCGCGCAGCTTCCCGTGCCCGAGCCAGCGCGGGCAGTAGAATCGCTGCGAGAATTCCAATGATTGCGATGACCACCAGCAGTTCGATGAGCGTAAACCCCTTATTCTTCATGATTAATCCTCCTCAGTTATGCCTATGAGTTCATTAAGCGCCCTGCCGACAAGATAAGAACCTACCCCTGGCAATTTAGCGACCAGCGGACATCGCATTGCGATAGGACCAGGAAAACGCCCGCGCGGACTCCTCGCGCCGGTACTACGCTGCAGCGAAAAAAGTGCGCAAAGAGTAAGCAAGACGAGTGCCAACGAAAACGCAGATCGTAACCATTGATATGATTGGATTTGATGGCGAGAAAGTCAGTTTGAAGCGCGAACGACGGTGCAGAAACTATACCCTACTGGTAGTTAGAAGCTGATCCGGTGCGAATGCCGGCTACGCACCCTATCTCTGCCGTTTGACCGTGGCAATGGACGAATCAGTTTGGGCGTCCCTGAACCTGGCATGCCGTTAAAGAAATCAACGGGGGGGTTCGGCAAGAAAAGAACCATGGTTGTGGTGAGGATGTCCCGTTTTGGTGTATTGGACATCCGATAGAGGGAAGGCAGTGCGTTGTTTAGTGCCCTTTCTTGGTCGCATCGACGATGCCTCGAGGATTTGAACAACAGGAGCTTGGCGGCTGGGTCATGTTGTCGAATTCATTCTTCTCCAATGTCCTGACAACAGCGCGTTTCAATCGTGCAGGCAGCGTATTAAGGAGGGAATGACCAGCTCGCGTGATTGCGTCCTCGATATCCGAAAGTTGAACTTTGCGTAGATCGTACTCCAAATTCACTACGCCTCTATCCAAGGAAACAGACTTGACGCCATCCATTGCAGACAACTTGTCACCGATATTTGTACCCCTCCGCTCGCTGCTGCTTTCCGAAAGCCGGAGTGTTCTTCGTTTGATTATCTCGTCCATCTCAGGCGCTCCTTTCTGACTTCTGTGAATTGGCTGCATGCGAGACCTCGCGCATTGTCGCCATGTTGTGAGCTGCAAAGTTACGGGCTTTCGCTGTCCCCATCGACGAAGTGGGGATGAGGGGGAGCCGTTCACGTTACGCGGCAGGAGTAGGGTGAATCGCGAACGGCCCGCATTGTTGGGTTGTGGGTCAAGGGCGTCTGGGGACAGCGAAAGCCTTACGTTGTGATGGCTCAGCCGTTTTCCGCTATAGGATCACCTCCTTCTTGCCGTTTGCTTGCTGCTCTTTGTGAGCGAGCGCGCCATCACCGGAGTCTCTGCTGGCGACCGCCGAGGCGCCGCCGACAATTCCCAGCAGGCCAGGCACAATTCCTCCGGCACCGAGCATGAAGACAAACAAAGCCGCGATGATGATCACCAGCCCCGCCTCCAAGCGGTACTCCGGCCAGAGATAGAGGGCAAAGCCGGCGCCGAGCAATACCACTCCACCTAGAACGCACGGCCATGGTGGACCCATGTGACCGAGTGTTGCCCCCAGTAGCATCCACACGCTGGCGACCAAGGAGAAAGCGAGAGACACAAACGGTATCGGATTCCGTTTTCGTTGTTTCGATTCCATTTCAGGTCTCCTCATCTGGTTACATCGAGTATTGGGTACTTGCTGCCTCTCGGTTGCGCGGCGTGCATTGCGAGTCACCTGCTACTTCTGGTCCGCGGAGCCGTGTTGGTGCTCGCCATGCCCATCAGAATGCCCTGAGCCTTCGGCAGCTCCACCGCCATGACCTTCATCGATCATCTGGAGATACTTTGCCGGATCCTTGGCGACGTCTTTTATGCACCCCTTGCAACACAGGCGGATCAGCCGGTTTCCGGCGACATAGTCAATCGGATCGCCCATGGCGCCGCCAAGTTTGTCACCCGACACGACACATGTATCAAGGGGGTAATCAGCAACTTGCTTTTCCGCCACGGCTTGGTCAAGCGAACTGCGGTATTTGTCTTCGTTCGCCTGGAACTTAGGCACGCAACCCTTGCAACACAGGCGAACCAAGGTACTGCCGTCAATGTAGTTGACCGGTTCCCCCATGGCGCCAAGCTTTTCGCCGCTGACCACACAGGTTTCCAGCGGATAATGGGGCGTCTGCGACGCGATCAGTTTTGCTTCGATTTCCGCGTCGTACTTTGCCCGGTCGGCCTCGTACTTGGCCGGACATCCGCCGCAACAGAATTTCACTTCTTTTCCGTCATAAACCTTGGACACCGGTTCTCCCATGGCGCCGAGTTCGGAGCCGGACACCGGGCAAGTGGACAACAAGTGGGGAGCCACTTCAGCGGACTCTTCGGCAACGACCGCTTGAGCAACGCTCAACACGGCCAAGCTCATCGCGACACGGGCGAATTGTTTGAACAGAGACAACACCATTTTCGATCCTCCTAGATAAGGTTGAGTTGACGCCACATTCACACGCATCGGCGCGTGGCGTAATTGGGGACCGCAATTGACATGCCAACCAAACCGGTACTCGCAACTCGTAAAGAACTGGCTCTCAGCAGGCCTTTCAAGGGGCGAAGATGGTCAGCTTTGGCCATTGCGGTGGTCAGTGGTTGACCAGGGATGACGGTTCGGAGTCTTGGGATACGCGTGGGGGTGCATACCGCATGCTGAGGATAGTCACGTCGTCTGAGATCACGCTCGTACCTCTAAAGGCATCCAATTCACGCTCAATTTCATCTAGAACTTGGTGAGCGGAACGGCCCAAGTTTCGCCCGAGCGCCGACTTCAGACGGTCCATCCCATAGAACCCGCTATCACCTTGGACCTCGGTAACGCCATCGGTGTAGAGAAGAAGCGTGTCACCCGGCTGCAACCGAACGTGGTGGGCCTCGTATTCGGTCTCTCGACTGATTCCCAGAGGGAGACCATTCCGGCTCGACAACTCTTGAATCTCACCCGAATCGACCCTCAGCAGCAAGGGTGGATGATGACCTGCTGAAGAGTAGGTCAGGGTGCCCGACGCGAGGTCCAGGACTATCACACATCCCGTGACGAACCGCCCGGTGGCGCCCACCCGGCTGACCAAGAGTTCATTCGCCTGAGCCAGCAAGAAGTCCGGAGGCAGATGGGTGAGAGCTAACGAGCGCAAGACACTTGAACACTCCGTTACCAGAATTGCTGCGGGCAGTCCCTTCCCAGTTGCGTCCCCAATGGCGACAGCCAGTTTTCCTGGCCCGTAATCGAGGAAGTCATAGAAATCTCCGCCAACCGATCGCGCGGCGTGGCTGCGCGCGTCAATCTCCATTCCTGGAACTGCCGGACTTTCCCTCGGCAACAAAGCCTCCTGTATCTGTGCGGCGATTCGTAATTCACTCTCGACGCTCTCCCGCCAGCGCGCCTCGCTTCGCGACTGGGCGATATGCCGTTCGAGCGACGCTGCCATCTCGTTGGTGGCGCGCGCCAAGTGACGCAATTCAAGAGGGCCGTTTTCTTCAAGGCGAATATGAAGCTCTCCTTGGCCGAATCGTCGAACACCCTGGCTGAGGAGTTTGACAGGGTTAGCGAAACTACGGCTCAGAACGGTGCTGATAGCGGCGGCCATCAGGGAGGCCAGCGAGGCCAAGGCAAGAACGTATATGGTCGTTTGGCGGACAAGATTCCGGCCCTCCGTTATGTTGTACTCGAGATACAGCAGGCGGCCCGAATCATTGGGTCTTACGTTTAAGGGTGCAGCGACCCCAAGCGTTGTCTTTGTTCCCAGCACGACCATCGCAGGCCTATCTGTAGCCCGCTCGGATTGAAGCAACTTTCCGAGCTGTTGTGGATCCAATGGAGGATGATTCACCCACAGTGACGGCTCGGCAGTGGCTAGGAGTTTCCCGTTGGCGTCGACGATGGATGCGTTCTTGACCTTCGTGCCTTCGGTAACAAGTCTCAATACCGATTTCCACGACGAAGCACGCTCTTTGGAATCGGTCTCGCGATCCTCCTCGCCCTGTGTCATGTAACTGACGTACCTGCTTGCCAGTAACGTTGAATTGACTGCCATCCCTCGATAGTGGTCCAGGATATTCTGGCCGGCGGTATGCAACAGAATCACGGCTTGAATTCCGAGAATGCCCAACACTAGTGCAATCATCGAAAGATTCAACCGAGTTTGAAACCGCATTACCACGACTCCCCGCGCCAAGGCTCACGATCCGAGGCGCCCTTCGTTATGTCTTGATTTCTTATCAGATACAGGGAACTCTGGGAGCAAAAAGCACTTAGCTGGACGCAAGAACTGTGCCGGGAGCAACCTGGCTAGTCGCTAGCCATTCGCGTGGTCAGATGTTGACCGATGATTGGGCTTTCATCAAATTGAGCTGTCTTCTGTACCCCATAAGTCATTGCCGATGAGCCCTTGGTCATTCATGGCACGGATTATGTTTGGGTCAAGGTGTGATTTAAGAACAGATGAGATTTTCGACGAAAGGACTAATCTCGACATGAAAATCACTCGACGTCGTATATGGAACGAGAAGAGAGCTTTCGCGGCAATTGCACTGGTCTCCCTGATTGCCGCTTTCGCGATGCTTTCACCTGTCCCGATTTACGCACAAGTCGCAAAGGATCTGAGTGAGGTTTACCCACTCGACCGATGTCCCGTTTCTGGTAATGACCTGAGTGTGATGAAGGAACCAATCGAGAAGTTCTACGGGGATCGGCAGGTCAGGTTCTGTACAAGGAAATGCCCGGAGAAGTTCGAGGAGGACTTGTTGGAGAGTCTTCAGAAACTCGACGGTACGATCATTACTCAGCAGAAACCACGCTATCCGCTCGATACGTGTGTCGTTTCAGGAAAAACACTCGATGGGCCTGGTGTAGAAGCCGTTGACTTCGTGTACAAGAACCGGCTCGTACGATTCTGCTGTGAGGCCTGTATCGACCAATTCAAGCAAGACCCGGCTCCGTTTCTGGACAAGCTCGACACCGCGCTCATCAAGAGCCAGGAGGAGCACTACCCACTCGATCGATGTGTCGTGTCTGGGGACACCTTGCCGGTGCCCGGTCATGAGCAGATTGGCGCCGTAATCGGGTATCGCCTTCTCCGAGTATGCGGCGAGCATTGTTTCTCGCGTGTCTTGCGCAATCCCAGCAGATACTTCGCCATTCTTGAAAACGTAAGGGAAGGAAAACTTTCCGTCGAAGGGTTCGTGGGAGCGCACACCCGAGAATTCCAAGAACAACAATCATCTGATTCACCTTGAAGAGACGACTACGGAGGGACACACCATGAATAGGTTGATTCCGATACTTCTGCTAATTGTTGTACTCGCGATTCTGTCGACAGGGATCCTGGGATGCGCCAGTGTCGCAGGCGATCGTGCGTCAGCCCATAGCCAGCGGCTCAACTCTATACACACGGACTGTGCCACATCGGATACACCCAACGCTTCCTGCCGCGCCGCGTGCGAGCAGGACGTAAAGCAGCAAAAGAAGAATCGGTTACGGGACATCGAGGCCGGCCGGCTGCACAGTCTAGAGCAGAACGCATAGTCCAGCAATCCCGCCTCCAGTGGTTGTCGAAGATTGACATGCGTGTAAATGCTTCGGCGCAGAGTGAGAGCGTATGTTAGAGGATTTCTGATCAAGTTCTTGGCGCGCACTGAGTCATGAGTGATTTGGAGGACAGCGATCGTGAAAGAGATTAAAGCGTATATGCGACCAACGTTCCTTGACGGCACGATCGAACACTTGGAGCGTGAGGGAGCCAAGGATATTACCGTCATACGAGTCGACGCCATAGGAGCGCTCGCCGATCACGAGGGGGATCGCTGGCATCTCGTGCGAAAGTACTCGGAAAAATACTCCGCCATAGCAAAGCTGGAAATCGTATGCCTGGACGAAGAAGCCGAACATTTCATGCGTATCATTCAAGAACACGGGTATACAGGGGAACGGGGAGACGGTCGTGTGTTTCTCGTCAATGTCGAGCGGGCAATCAACATCCGGACCGGTGAGGAGGGCGATGAAGCGCTATAAGGACCTACCGGTGTGGACACATGCGCACACTCAGTGGCACAGTACGTACGTTTGACCGGGCCTTTTCTAACCGCTGCAAGGAAGACTGGAACATGCTCTCCATCTACCGGGACATAAGCGGGTCGGCCAAGCTCGATGAGATCACTCAGTCCCTGCACGAGCGGGTGTCCCAAGATCCGAGACTGATCCTCTTTTTTGAGGGCACCGACATGACCGTCCAAAGGCGGAAGATGCGGTCCTTTCTCAGTACCGTGGCCGGTGGGCCCCAAGAACGTTCCGGTATTGAACTGCGGGCTGGCCACTACCGCGCAGTGCAACGGGGTCTAACACATGAGCACTTCGATGCGTTCGTGGCGCACTTTCGCGAAGCGCTTGAAGACAGCGATGTCCAGGCCAGTTTTATCGACGATCTGCTTTACCGGGTTGAGCAGATGCGAAGTGACGTTCTGGGTCTATAGACAGAGCACTTCGGTGACCTCAGCCCGGTGCTCCCCTGGGTTGATAAACGCCTTCTCGTTTTCGCGCTTTCATGGTCACCATCTGCCGCGGACCAAAAAGAAGGGCTCCTACCAGGCAAAGTGGTCCCACCCGTAGATCAACATGGCTCCGAAATGTCCTGCTATTCCCGCCAGTGCGGCAGCCGCGAAAAGGCTTATGCGATAGGCGTTTCGACGGATTGAGACGCTTTTGTCTCGCCATTGCCATTCCGAGAGTACGGCTGCCAGAATCGCCATTATGCCGGTTGCCGTTCCCAGCCACCGGTGCCAGACGAGCGTGGTTGCAAGTTCGCCCGGATAATGGGAAAACGCACCGGCCGCCCAACCAAGGGCCGCAGTCCCGACCGCGCTAAGCCCGCCGAGGAGTGTCAGATATCGCGCCGACCCCGTAAACATCGGTAGCCTCCACCGCATGGCAAGTAGTTCCGCGACGGCGGCAGCCAGGATGAGTGCAATGGGAAAATGTACGGCCACAGGGTGGAATTTGCCCAAGAAGCGTATTACACGCGACAGGCCCGTGGGTTGCCCGTGGTCTGCCGCGTGGTCGTGTTCAGGTGCTGTCAATTCATGACCGATGTTTTGCTCTTCGTCGGCATGCGTAGCAATGGTTTCATCTGAATGGCCGTGGTCTTCCAGTTCATCTTGAGACGGACTCACCGCAGCCCCGCTCTGGGAATCGCGCGAGGGAGTCGTCAGGTGAGCGAGGTACGGGGCAGGATCCTCGATGAAATCCTTGCGGCACTTCTGACAACAAAAGTAGACGCGTTGTCCTTCGTAATCCGTATAGATGGATAGGTCGATCCGTTCGTTGGACAATACGGGGCAGAAAACCTGTTCCACAGCGCTTATGGGTTCATTGCCCGAACCGTTGATTTGATCGTTTGGTAGTCCCGAAAGAACCATGAACAGCACAAAAAACATGCTGGATTACCTCCATCAGTTTTGGTGACTTCTCTATTGCGAATAGCCTTGCAACGGATTGGACGGCGTGGGAAAGCCAAGATTCCAATCGCACAATCAGGCGAGCAACTACTATGCCATCATTCGTTCGCGTTTGTGGGTGACAGGTGGGCGTGCGGGACTGGCAGGTGTGGTATTTGCGAAACTACGGCTTTTCGCTATAGGGGTGTCTCGACTCGCCACACATAGCCGTTTGGACGAAGCGAGGTCCGTTAGCCAATACGATGGCCCAAACTTGCGGCAAAGACCCGTCAGGGGTGCCGGCACAGGGGAAAGAGTTCCGTACGCCCATGAAAGAAGACGCCGTCACTTGCAGACTCAGGCTGCGTTTTGTTAACTGAGTTCTGGAAGGGTGCCAAAGATTCTCTATTCACGCGCTGTCTACTGAACAAGGTGGTTACTCTCTATCCTCAAGAAGTGGTCAGTTTCTTACCGATTCGTCTTGATCGGGCGGCTTGGACAGCTACTCCCGTCTCTCGGAACCGGTGATCCAAGACGTTGGTAATGAAGCCAAATCATTGAGTGCTTTTGGCATTTGCCGCGATGCTTTGTGTCGACGCGGCCAGTTTAACGACGGCGAACGGGAGACGGCACCTCAGCGCCCGATAATCGTATGGACTAAACGATGTATTCTGACTGCAGTGATATACATTGGCGGGGACGTTTCATATAATGGTTTGTAGCTCGTTCACTGGTGCTTGTGTCAGTAGCTTCATGTAGGCGATTGGTTGCCGCTAAGCCCATTGAATGAGCGGCAACGAGTTGCGGTGACACATGTCTTTCGAGAGCGAGCCTCGCTGCGCAGATCATTCCTGCGGGGCAGATTCGCAACGGGAGCGTACAACTTTTCAGTTACTGGCATATTGCTTGCTACCCTACTCCGCAATGCACAGGCACAATCTCTGGCCTGACTTTGGATAGAATCGCATGAAGTGCATTGGGTGCACGGAAGCGTTAGCCTCACCCCTACAAAGGCAGAAACCGTCATGAGCAAAACCGACAGCAAATGGGCGCGATTCAGACAGGCTTTTCTCAAGGGACGGATCAAACCCGCAGTACTAATTCTCTTCGCGCTTGGCATTGCCCTCGGATACTGGATCGGAAACCGGCCCAGCGAACCCACTCCCGAGGCCGGAACCGAGCACGCAACACATGGCCAAGAAACGGAAAAGAAAACCCAGTTCTGGACCTGCGCGATGCATCCACAGATTCGTCAACCACAGCCTGGAACGTGCCCCCTTTGCGGGATGGAGTTGGTCCCCGTTTCCGAAGACTCCGGATCGGAGATGGCGGGTTTGCGCCAGTACCGCACGAGCGAGGCAGCCAAGGCGCTCATGGACATCGAGACGAGTGCCGTTGAGCGCAAGTTTGTGACGAAAGAAGTCCGCATGGTGGGTAAGGTGGACTACGACGAGACCCGGCTCAGCTATATCACGGCGTGGATTCCGGGCCGGCTCGATCGCCTGTACGTAGACTACACGGGCATCGAGGTGCGCAAGGGCGACCACATGGTCTACTTGTACAGTCCGGAACTGCTGACGGCGCAGGAGGAACTCCGGCGGACTGCGCAGGCGCTTAAGGACATGCGCCCCGGCGCGCCGGAAGTCCTCCGGGAAACGGCCCAAGCGACGTTGGAAGCGGCCCGGGCCAAGTTGCGCCGGTGGGGGCTTACGGACGAACAAATCGCGGAGGCGGAGCAGAAGGGTATCACTTCAGACCACGTGACGATTTACGCGCCGATCAGCGGTACCGTGATTCACCGGAACGGCCAGGAAGGCATGTACGTGCAGGAAGGCACGCGCATTTACACACTGGCCGACCTGTCGAGCGTCTGGGTCAAACTGGACGCGTACGAGTCGGACCTGCCGTGGCTGCACTACGGGCAACGCGTGACGTTCACGACCGAGGCCTATCCGGGCGAAGAGTTTGAAGGCCGGATCTCCTTCATCGACCCTGTACTGGACCCGATGACGCGGACCGTGGACGTTCGAGTGGACGTCTCGAATCCGGACAGTCGCCTCAAGCCGGAGATGTTCGTGCGGTCCGAGGTGCGCGCGCAAGTGGCTACGGGGGGCCGCGTCATGGATCCGAGTCTCGCGGGCAAATGGATTTGCCCCATGCATCCCGAGGTCATCAAGAATGGGCCGGGCACGTGCGACGTCTGCGAAATGCAGCTCGCAAAGGCCGAGGACATGGGATACGTGTCAGCACAGCCGAAGGACGAGGACATGCCTCTTGTTATCCCAGCGTCGGCCGTGTTGGTTACGGGTACGCGGGCCATTGTTTATCTTGAACTGCCGAATGAAGACGTTCCCACCTACGAAGGCCGCGAGATCGTACTGGGTCCGCGCGCAGGCGAGTACTACCTCGTTCGAGCGGGCTTGAACGAGGGAGACCGTGTCGTGACACGAGGGAACTTCAAGATAGACAGCGCGCTGCAAATCCTCGCGAAGCCAAGCATGATGACGCCGGACGGAGGCGGGGGTGGCGGTATGCATCAACATGGCGGGGCAATGACCTCACCGGGGAAAGAAGCAGACATGAGTGGCATGCAGCTCGATCTGCGTACGATAGATCAGATTACCGCGCTGGAAGCCGCCCAAACCGTACTATCCGAATCGGTCACGGCCGGCGATCGTGCCGTCATCCAGGAAGCCATAGAGGGTTTGGAAAGCTCCTTCAACTCGGTGGATATGGCTCTCATGAAAGGCCACATGCATATGACCTGGATGGAATATGCAATGCGACTTCGCAATGACCTCGTAGAGATAAAGGGGGCGCAGAGCAACGACAAGTTGGCCAGCTTGGTCGACGGCATGGCACAGAACCTCGCGCTGGTGCGCGAGAAATTGGGTATCAAGATGCCGGTCGAGGAACCGTTCACGGCACCGCAGTACCAGGCTCCGGAAACCTTCAACGACCAGATCGCCGAACTGAGTGAAGCATACTTGGATATCACGTCGGCCTTGGCGAAGGACGACGTGACGGCGGCCCGTACTGCGGTTGAGCGGACTCTGACATCGCTCGAACAAATGCCCGTACAGCTTATCGAGGGAGAGACTGAAAACGCATGGGTGGAACAATCGACTCTAATGGGAGAATGGCTCAAAGCAATGCAGGATGCGGATGGCATCGACAAGATGCGGCTTAGTTTGGATTCGCTAACAGACGCCCTCGCCAATACATTGGAAGTGTTTGGTATTTCCCCCGATCCCCCGATTTACGAAGCGCACTGCCCCATGGCGCTTGATGGGAAGGGGGCCGAGTGGCTTCAGCGGGGAAGCGAAGTGCGTAATCCATACTTCGGCCAGTCCATGCTCTCGTGCGGAGAAGTCTTGCGAAAGGTCGGTGTGCCACATGCTGGGACCGGGAAGATGCCGGATATGGTCCATGGCGGCGAAAAGAAGGATTCCGCCGCCATGACACACGCCGGTGAGCACGCGGGGGACATGTCTCATGAGTGAACAACCTTCGGACGAGATGGTCAACACGCGTGAGCTGTCCTTGATTGACAAAGTTATTTGGTTTTGCCTGAACAACAAGCTCGTCGTCGGGCTCCTCATTCTCTTCTTCGTGGTCTGGGGGATATTGGTGGCCCCGTTTGATTGGGAATTGAGCAGTCTTCCTCGAAATCCGGTTGCGGTGGACGCGATCCCCGACATCGGCGAGAACCAGCAAATCGTCTTCACGGAGTGGATGGGGCGGTCGCCGCAAGACGTCGAGGACCAGATCACCTATCCCCTGACCGTTTCTCTGCTCGGAATTCCCGGCGTGAAGACGATCCGATGTTACTCGTTCTTCGGATTCTCGTCTGTGTACATCATCTTCAAAGAGGACGTGGACTTCTATTGGTCGCGAAGCCGGGTTCTAGAAAAGCTGAACAGCCTCCCGGCGGGCACGCTTCCGGAAGGCGTACAACCCATGCTGGGCCCCGACGCCACCGCGCTCGGTCAAGTCTATTGGTACACCCTCGAAGGCCGGGATCCAGACGGCAACCCCGCAGGAGGCTGGGATCTGGCGGAACTGCGGAGCATCCAGGACTGGTACGTCCGTTACGCGCTCCAGTCGGCGGACGGTATCAGTGAGGTCGCCTCGATCGGAGGCTTTGTCCAGGAATACCAAATCGATGTAGACCCGGACGCAATGCGCGCGGCCAACGTGCAACTCGGCGAAGTCTTCATGGCCGTGCGCATGTCCAATCTGGACGTTGGCGCCCGAACCATAGAACTCAACGAAGCCGAGTACATCATTCGGGGATTGGGATTTATCGAGAATCTGGAGGATATCGAGGAATCGGTTATCAAGGTCAACGACAACGTCCCAATTCGGATAAAGGACGTAGCGAACGTAACGCTCGGGCCCGCGTTGCGGCGGGGCGCGCTCGATAAGGAAGGCGCTGAGGCCGTGGGCGGTGTCGTAGTCGTGCGCTACGGTTTCAATCCGTTGGCGGCCATCAAAAATATCAAAGCCAAAATCGAAGAAATCGCGCCCGGATTGTCGATCAAAGCTGTGATCGATGAAGAAAAAGTCGATCGTACTGAAGTGGAGCGTTTTGCCGAAGCTCACGGTTTCGAAGCGTATAAAGACCCTGGTCTGAATCAGGAGGCGTGGTTGGCGTGGTTAAAATCTGCTGATAAACAGGAATGGCCGGAGTGGATCACGACCAGCCAAGTTACCGTCGTTCCCTTCTATGACCGTACGGGACTCATTTACGAGACTTTGGGGACCCTGAACGAAGCCCTCATTCTGGAGATCCTGGTGACGATCATCGTCGTCATCGTGATGGTCCGCCACCTGCAAAGTTCAATACTGATCAGCGGTCTGTTGCCGTTAGCCGTTCTCATGTGCTTCATTGCCATGAAGGTTTTCGGGGTTGACGCGAATATCGTGGCCCTTTCGGGGATTGCCATCGCCATCGGCACCATGGTCGACATGGGGGTCGTGATCTGCGAAAACATCCTTAAAAAGCTCGATGAACTCGAACCGGGCGCAAGCCGCCTCCGTGCCGTGTTCGACGCGTCCAGCGAGGTCGGTTCGGCGGTACTCACGGCGGTCTCCACCACCGTAGTGAGTTTCTTGCCGGTATTCACCATGACGGCAGCCGAGGGCAAACTCTTCAAACCCTTGGCTTTTACCAAGACATTCGCCCTCATATCCTCGGTTATTGTAGCGTTGGTGATCATCCCGCCCGCTGCGCACCTTATAATAGCAAGCGACATACGCTCCGATCGTGTAAAAATGGGGTTACTCCTGGGGACGGTAGTTGCCGGATTCGCACTACTGTTCATTGCACCTTGGTGGGTCGGTGCGATACTGATGGCCTTTGCCGGATACCAATTGGTCGGGAAATACCTTCCGTCCACGGTGGCGTCGGCGGGGCCTTGGATTGCAAACGGTGTGGCATTGGTCTGCATAGTTACTCTTTTGACGCAGGAATGGGAGCCTCTGGGCCCCGAACGCGGCTTTATAAGAAACGTGCTTTTCGTGGTGCTACTCACAGGCGGACTACTGGGTTTCTTTCAAGTATTCCAACACACGTATCCTTACATATTGAGATGGTGCTTGAACCATAAGCTGAGCTACGTATCCTTTATTCTTGTCGTTATTGCGACCGGCTTCTCGGCTTGGCTTGGATTTGGAACCCTCTTTGGATTCGTGCCGCGAGCAGCCGGAAAGCTTGGTGTGTCGCCAGAGACGGTCCAGAGCTCAACCTTCTGGCAAATGGCATCCAATACGTTTCCCGGTTTTGGAAAAGAATTCATGCCGCCTCTTGATGAGGGTTCGTATCTCTATATGCCGACAACCATGCCACACGCCTCAATCGGTCAGGCCATGAAAGTCTTAACAGCCCAGGACAAGGCGTTAGCCGCTGTACCCGAGATCGAATCCGTGGTTGGTAAGATCGGCCGCGTTGAGAGCCCCTTGGACCCGGCTCCGATTTCGATGATTGAAACCGTCATCAACTACATCCCCGAGTACATTACCGACAAGGACGGTCATAGGGTGAACTTCCGGTACGATGCGGAGAACGACGAGTTCCTTCGTGACGAGGACGGAGCACCGATACCCGACCCGAACGGCCGTCCCTACCGTCAGTGGCGCGACAATATCCGGACGCCAGATGACATTTGGAAAGCGATCGTCGATGCCACGGAGATTCCGGGCGCAACTTCGGCGCCCAAGTTGCAGCCCATCGCCGCCCGCATCGTCATGCTTCAAAGTGGGATGCGCGCTCCCATGGGCGTGAAGGTTAAAGGCCCCGATCTGGCCACGATCGAGAAAGCGGGACTCGATATCGAGCGATTTCTGAAAGAGGTGCCCTCGGTCGAAGCTAGCGCAGTCATTGCGGATCGGATTGTGGGGAAACCGTACCTCGAGATCGACATCGACCGGAAGGCCATCGCCCGGTACGGCATCACCATCAAGCAGATGCAGGACGTGGTGGAAGTCGCCATCGGCGGACGCAAGATAACCACCACGGTGGAGGGACGCGAGCGTTATCCGGTCCGGGTGCGTTACATGCGCGAACTGCGTGACGAAATCGAAACATTAGGAACGATCCTGGTTCCGTCGCCGACTGGGGCACAAATCCCCATAACGCAATTGGCCGAGATTAAGTACGTTCGCGGCCCGCAAGTCATAAAGAGCGAAGACACCTTCCTGGTTGGGTATGTACTATTCGACAAGAAGCCGGACGCCGCGGAGGTGGACGTGGTCGAGGACTGCCAGCGGTACCTCAAAGAGAAGATCGCCAGCGGCGAGTTCAATCTTCCACCTGGCGTGAGCTACACGTTTGCCGGAAGCTACGAAAATCAGATCCGATCTCAGAAAACTCTCGCCGTCGTTCTGCCGTTGGCCCTTTTCGTGATCTTCCTAATCCTTTACCTCCAGTTCCGGTCGATTGCGACGACGTCCCTCGTATTCTGTGGAATTCTTGTCGCATGGTCTGGAGGGTTCATACTCATTTGGCTCTATGGGCAACCGTGGTTTCTTGACTTCAGCCTATTCGGGGTCAACCTCAGAGACTTCTTCCAAGTGCATCCAATAAATCTGAGTGTGGCGATTTGGGTGGGGTTCCTCGCGCTGTTTGGTATAGCATCGGATGACGGTGTCATCATCGCCACATTTCTGGACCAGAGTTTTGCCGCTCGTGAACCTGGAACCATCGCGGAAATCCGCGAGGCTACTATCGCCGGAGCAAAGAGGCGCATTCGTCCAGCCTTGATGACGGCGGGTACAACCATTCTGGCCCTGATTCCCGTATTGTCGTCGACCGGTAGAGGATCGGACATCATGCTACCCATGGCCATTCCATCATTCGGAGGAATGCTCTTCGTATTGTTGACGATTTATATGGTTCCTACGCTTTACTGCTGGGTAAAGGAAATGCAGTGGCGTTTGAGACAATCGCGGTAGTGTGTTGGGAGATTGAAAAGCACAATGGTACTCGGAATGCCTAAGGCGAAGGCCCGGCGGCTGTCCACGCGCGCCGCTATCATTGTGTTGCTTCTCCTCCTGATAATGATGGGGCACGTCTGGACGCCGGTGGGTCCGGCTCCGGTGCACGCGGTTCATGTGCTACTTCGTAAACTATTCATTCTCCCAATCGTTCTTGCGGCGGTGTGGTTCGGACTTCGAGGCGCGATCATTGCGTTGGTTGGATGCAGCCTATTCTATCTCCCGTATGTTTGGCTGGACTGGAAAGGGAACGTGCCGGAGAATATGAACCAATATGGGGAGATTGTAACCTTTTGGATTACGGGTGTCCTTGCCGGGGCCTTCGTCGGACGAGAGAAAGCGGCCCTCCGGGATGTCGCGCGGACCCACGAGGGCGCCCTGCTCGCTCTGGTGAACGCTCTCGACGCCCGGGAGCATGACACGCAGGCTCATTCGCTGCGGGTGCGCTCGTTATCGCTGCGTCTCGGACGGGCTTTAGGCCTGGATTCCCGGCGTCTCCGCATACTGAGTCAGGGCGCCCTGCTTCATGACGTGGGTAAGATAGGTATTCCCGACCATATTCTTCTCAAGGAAGGTCCGCTATCGTCGTCTGAGTGGGATATCATGAGGAAGCATCCCGAATTTGGCCAAGAGATTCTGGAAGCGGTGCCGTTCTTGCGCCAGGCCGCCGAGATCGTCGCGACACACCACGAAAAGTACGACGGCACAGGTTATCCACGCGGTTTGGCAGGAGACCAAATACCGCTGGGTGCTCGCATTTTTGCCGTCGTTGACGTATTCGATGCACTAACCCATGAGCGTCCGTATCACGAGGCTGTAGGGTTTTGTGAAGCGAAGGACACGATTCGCGACAGTGCCGGGACCCACTTCGACCCGCAAATCGCCGAGGCGTTTCTTGCTTTGGATGACTCCGAGATCGAACGAGTGATTTCGGAAAACTACTTGGTTTCGGCACAAGAGAGCTTGAACGTAAAACGCTGAACAACTGAATTCGGTTTTCAGGACTTCGTTGCACGCTTCCGAGAGGCATCGACCAAGAGAGAAAGGGGATACGTACGATGGCGACAATCGTCTTCCTGGTTGTTTTGGCGCAGACGCCGGTCGAACCTCCCGAGTTCTACGCTCCAAATGAGGAACTGCACAGTTACCTTATGGAGGCCATGGAAAACAACCCCGGATTGCACGCGCGCCATACGGAGTACCTGATGGCTCTACAAGAGATACCACAGGTGACTTCGCTCGAAGATCCCATGTTTACTTACGGCCAGTTCATTCAATCGGACATCAATCGGTTCAAGTTAATGTTTCAGCAGAAGTTCCCGTGGTTCGGCACGCTAAAGACGCGGGGCGAGAAGTCAGCCGCCGAAGCCGAGGCGCGTCTCCAACGATTCTTTGACGAGAGAAACCGCATCGGAATGGCTGTTAAGAAAGCGTACTTCGAATATGCTTTTCTTCGAGAAAGCATCAATGTGACACAGGCACAGGCCGACGTGCTGACCTATATGGAAGATACGGTGCGTGCCAAGTTCTCGCTCGGCCTCGCGAACCAGGACGACCTGGTACGCGTTTCCATCGAGCAGACGAAGCTGCAAGACCGGTATGACGGATTTTTGCGCCTGAAGCCGGCTCTAATGGCGCAGTTGAATGAAGTCTTGGGACGGGAACCAACCGGCGAGATCCCTTGGCCGCAGGAAGCCGCCTCTCCACCGGAACTGCCTCCGCTACCGATCGTACTCGCACGTGTGCGCGCCGCGAACCCGCAGTTGCGGGCGCTCGACTCAGAGATGGAGAGTTGGGAGAAGTCAACCGAGCTTGCGAAGAAAAGGAGATTCCCCGATTTCACGTTGGGTGTGGAGTATGTGTCTATCAGCAAACCCCGGCAGATTCGACCGGACCGACCTTATCCCGCAACGCTGAATGCCATTGAGCGCAGGCGTATGACAGCCGCAAATGCGGCGCAAACGGACCGACAAGCCGTTCGCAACGTTCTGCAGGGGCAGTCGGCCCAGTTTTCGGCCCCGGAACGAGGCATAACCCCCTTAATCGACGCCTATTCCATAGCGACCTATGATGAACCCATGGCGTACTCGGATGGGGGGGACGACAATATCATGCTCTCGTTGAGCGTAAACGTACCGCTTTGGCGGAAGAAGATACGCGCCGGCATCGAGGAAGCGCAGCTCGGCCAGAGTATGGTCGCAGATGACAAGCGGCAGGTGTCATTGTCTCTGGCCAGTGGAGCGGAGATGGCTGCATACCGCTTCGATGATGCGCAACGGCGATACGAGCTTTACGAGGAATCGTTGATCCCACAGGCTAGACAAGCGTACGAGAGCCTACAGAGCCAATATGGCACTACTGAAGCCAGTGCCGACTTTATCGACGTTTTGGATAGCGTGCAGACCCTGCTGAGGTTTGAGCTTGACCAAGTGAGAGCGGAGCGGGACTGGCAGATCGGCGCGGCGGAACTTGAATACTTGATGGGGGGTCCGTGGGCCTCGGAATTGACGGGGCAGGTACAGGAGCAAGAAGCCGAGGCCGTGGTATCTCAGAAGGACGGAGAAAAGGACTCAAGTCCGGAACCAGAATTGGAAGAATAGATGGGGCCGAGTCGGTACTCGCCTCTATCGAGATTCCGATGACCATCATCGCCAGGCCCATCGGTTTCCCCATATCCGGGTCGGTTTTACCATGCCGAGGTGCAGCCCCCGGTTCACTTCCCCACATCGAATGACATACCCATCCCACGTCGTTAAAACGACAATACTTGCCGAATCGAATCCTGACCATTTCGATGGACAGGTTCTGACCGAACCCCCGTCGCGGATCGTGGTTTATCCGCCCCAAAACCACCTAATTCAAGGCTTTCCGCTCCGATGGATCTTGGCACGAGGAATGCGTCTCTGCGTCTTGAGGGCGGTTGGTAAAGACCGCAGTCCACGGGGGTACTCGAAAAGGTACCACACAGACACCTCAAACAGTTTCCGGGCAGTGGATGTCCCGAAGCCAAAAAGCCACGGCATCCCGTATGGCCTCGCAAGGAGGCTATGAGGAGAACAGATATGAAACGCAAACTATACAGTTTCGGCACGCTAGCAGTCGTGGGGATCTTTGCCATCGCACTGTTCGGTAGTATTGCCGAGGCCAAACCAATCATCGACAAAGGCGATCTGGGCAAGTACGAGCGCGATGGCAAGTTCTTGCGACGGATTCTTACTTCGCCTTCGGAAGTGGGTTCGCCCGGACAGAGCGCCGTAACCAGCACGGCCCGTGAAGTCCGTTATGACAAGGGCGAACTTGGTACGTGGGTGCGTGATGGCCGCCGCGTCTCGAAAGAGGTTAAAGGAGTATCCGGCCATCGGTCGTCGCGGCAAGGTTTCCAGGAACCGCACTATATGGTCGTCGACCACATCAAACATATCCACCGTTTCCCCGATTGACTTGTTGCTCCGAGTCGCTTCCGGGGAATAAGTGGAGCACGCTCCAGTCAAGTAGAGGCTGGAGCGTGCTCTGTACATCTCGCTCTCCAAGTTGTCCCTCGTGACGCAGGGAGGAATCAAAAATGTTCGTGCATCACGCAAGAAAGTCATATAGACTCGTCATCTGGGTACTTCTTGTGTGCGGTGTCAGTTTCCTTACGGGTTGTGCGACGCAGCGTTCTGCGACATCTGGCGACACCTCTGCGCGCAAAGATACTTCTATTTCCCAGGCGGGGAAACCTAACCCACCCTTTCAGAGCTACCGGCACCTTGGCCACACGCATTTCAAACGCAGTACCCAAATCAATTAAGAGAGACGATATATGGGAATGAGCGGCGTGGAAACGTGGCACGCGGCAAGGTCGTTATGACTGTGCGAATGAGAACGGGTTCAGGCGACTC
>CAZWDH010000007.1:0-46327 GCA_964632865.1 uncultured Nitrospiraceae bacterium | reverse complement strand
GCAGCGACAGGCCGAATAGGGTAAAGGCCAGGACGGTCCATCTGATGGTGAGGTAGTAGGTGGCCAGTTGCGGTATGCGGTGCAGCATGAGCACCAGCAACAAGGCGGCCGCGGCGGAACACAGGCCGGTGACGACTTGTGCGGCGTCTTCGATGCGCGGTTCTTTGGCGAGTTGCGCGAGCCGTTCGCACGCAACCCAGAAAGCGGCAGAGGCCAGGAACCCGGCGATGAGCGGCTCGAGTGCGATCTGGGAATCGTAGGCTTCGATGACGATCGTCATGGATGCGAATGCCGCGCCCGCAATTGCGGACGCTGCCGCGGCAACGGAACGCACGCCCAACGCATAGGCGAGGAAGGCGAAGGAAACCAGGCACTCGAAGAAGACGCGCCAGTCCTCCGCAGCATAGATCCATACATAGCGGGCCATCAAAGCCCACGCGGCAACGGCGAGCACATTGCCGAAAGCGGCGGTCTTGATCTGACTGCGCAGCCAGACGAAATACCGGTCGCCCGCGATAGCGACCGCGGTGAGTCCCCATGCCAGGCTGTGCCAGAGCGTTGGATCCGTTTGATGGGACGCGACGCCCCAGGACAGCATCGCCCATAGCTGAAGGCCGACGGCTACCGCCGCCAGTGCGCGCGGATGCAGAAGGAGGGCGAGTCCGGCGGCGACGATAGCGGCCCCGGCAAGCGCCATCGCGCTTGGCAAGGAGTCGTCGATGGCGAAGCTCAGCAACAGCCCCAAGGTCCAAGCGGTAGCGCCGTAGAGGAAGTAGGGCGAGGGTACGAGCTGATGGAACTCGAGTCCCGCTTGATCGGTGACCAGCCGTCGATCCGCACGTACCGCAGCGACACCGAGCGCCAATACCCCGAGCGCAAGGGCGAGTTCGTGATCGGGTTCGCCAACAACGATTTCCGCGGAACCCATGGCGAGCGCGGCGGCCACTCCGATGATTGCCGTAAGCCCGAAAGGTTTCGCGCGAAGCACGGCAGCCAGGATCGTCAGGAGCAGGGCGATTACGCCAATCGTCGCGAATCGATGACCATTCTCGGCCAGGAAGAGCGACACCAGTAAGGCCATGGCAACGCCCGCGAGGGCGTAGGTATACGGAAAGAGCAGGCCATCGACCGGCTTCTGTGCATGCTTGCGGGTAGCCGGCGCGTTGCGCAGCAGATCGAGTTGCCAGAGCAACAGATGGGTGTCGGGATTCAACGAGGGCCATTCAGGACTGCGGGACGACCAGTCCGTGCGTTGGTACAACTGCGACGCGGCGAAGAAACCGATGGCCGCCAGCGCCGCGGGAATCAGGTGGCGAAGGTAGCCTACATCCGCGTAGCTCATGGCGCCAGCGTCGACGAACGCCATCGTGCCCTGAATGAAGGTTAGCGCCGCGACGGCAAAAGCCAGTAAGCGCGAAACCACGAGCCCGGAGCGGCGCGCCGAATAGAGGAGCGCGACCATTTCTACTGCGAGGAACGCAGTCAGGGTATTGCCTTCGTAGATGGTGGCGATGCCCAGAGTCGCCATGGCGACGGCCTTGGTCATGTAGACGTTGAACAGGGGATCGCGCGCGCGCAACCGCAGGTAGCCAATGCCGATAGCGAAGAGAACGACCGCGAAGATCAGGCGGAACCAATCCTGGTGTCCCCGGCTTGCATCGAAGTGATCGACGGTGAGGGTGCCGAGGATCAGGAAACACGCCGAGTTGGCGGTGACGTACGCGTTGCGGAACCAGAGGGGGATCTTCGTGCGGCGCAGGTCTTCGGGGGCGAAGAGTTCCGCAAGCGCGAAGATAAGGAAATAGCCGGACAAGACGGCTATGGTCAGGCAGAAGTCTCGCAGTGTGTTCCCGCCCTGAACGGTGAACGCCCAGAACGCATGGTTCAGGTAACTGCCGGCGAGACCGAGCACCGCGACGTAGTACCAACGGTTTCGCAGCAGGAAGAAGGCGCTGCCTGCGCTCAGGAACAAAACGCCTACCACGGAGTATCGCGCGATGTCGCCGGACGCCCAAATGGCGAGGGCGATGGTGAGATGACCCAACAGGGTGACCAGGGTCGCCATGAGCCGGGAGCGGCGTACCTGGGCGATGAAGGCCCAAATGCCGACGACGACGGCGAGTAAGGCCAAGGCTACGGGCGTGCTGGTGATGACGCGCGCGGGCTCGATGTAATGGGCCGCGAAGGTGACGAAATAACTGAGGGCGAATCCGCCGCTGTAGAGCACGCGGGCGTAAGCGCGGTACCTGGATTCCAGCCACCGTCCCAGACCGAGCAGCCCGGCGCATACGAGGTAACCGGTGCCGACGCGGGTGATAGGGGTTGAGTACTTCGCCGCGAGCACGAGCGTGAAAACGATGGCGACCGTCAGCAGGACGACGCCGATTCGCGGGAAGATGTACGAGATCAGGAAAGCTTCCCAGCCTTCTTCCGCAATGCGCCGTTGAATGGCGGACTGCGCTCTTTCGGCGGAGGGAATCTTCGCCGCGACACGTTTGAGGGTGTCCGGCTTTGGTTCCGGCTTGGGTATGGGAGGAACGGGCGGTCGTGGCGCAACCGTTTCCTGCTTTGCGAAAGATTGCATCGGCGGCAGGGGCGGAGGTTCCGCCACTTTGACCGGGGAAACCTCGGGTTCAGGCCGCGGAATTTGCGCCGCGGGCTCGAGGCGGGATTCGCGCTCCAACCCGTCGAGCCGGCGCTTCAGGACGTCGGCCTGCTCCAGCAGCGAGTCCAAGTCGCGCCGCAGTCTTTTCAGTTCGTCATCCTGAGCCATCGGACCGTCCTCTCAACCGTTTTTGGGGAGTGCCCCGCGACCGCACGTCGAACTATCAACAATCAAATGATATCATATAAAACAATTAGATTGCAAACAAATTATTTGAGTGCGCCGTAACCTACTGTGAATCATGGCATAACGCCATTCCGTGAAACTAGTTAATGCAGTGAAAATGTGGGAATCTTTGCGTATTGCGTCACGATTCTGTTAGCATCGGCCCAGGTGTGAGAGACCCCGCATGCGAGTCGTCAAAGTAGATTCCCTGGAACCCGGATCCGTCGTCGGCAAGTCTTTGCTCGACGACCGGGGTCAAACCCTGCTTCACGCAGGAGTAGTCCTCTCGGAAAAGTACATCGACACGCTCAAGGAAAAAGGATACACGCACCTCTACATCAATGACGAGGGCTGCGACCTCAATGTGGCGCCGGAAGACGAGTTGAGCCCCATCGTCCGCGCGCGGGCCTTGAACACGATGCGGGAGGTCTTCGAGTCTATCGAGCAGGAACTCCCCACCGTCAAGACGTTTACCTACGACGACATCAAACGTTTCTGCGCTTCGGACGTAGTGAAGGATCTCATGGGCGAAGACGGCCCGATGAAATCGCTTCTGGCCTGCGTGGATTCCATTTTGGACGAGGTGCTCACTCGAAGTACGCTTGCTGGGTTAACTTCGCTGAAATCCGACGACACCCGATTGTACGCCCACTCCATCGACGTGTGCATCGTGGCGATAATGATCGCCCAGTACATCGGGACGAACAGCGCCCGGATGAAACAACTGGCAACCGGGTGTCTGTTGCACGACATCGGAAAGATCTTTCTCGACAAGGCGACCGGCGAGCGAAATTCCATCAAATTGCATACCGTGTTGGGGTACGAGTTGCTGCGCAACAGCGACGACCCGGATATCCTGGCGCCACACGTGGCGTATCAACATCACGAACATCAGGACGGCACCGGGCTACCGCGGGGGCTCATCGGCAGCAACACCATCGAGCGCAACCGGAACCTGCCGCCGCCGGTGCCTGCGCTGATAGGCGAGATCGCGGCGGTGGCGAACTGCTACGACAATCTGCTCAACGGCGTTCACGACAAGGTGCCGCTCACGCCCGACCGCGCATTGAACCGGATTCGAGGCTGGGCGGGTACGCGCCTGAATCGTGAAGTGGTGAACGCGTTTCTGCGCGTAGTGCCCGTGTATCCGATCGGTGTGGACGTGATCATCGAAGGCGGCGTATTCAATGGATGCCAGGCCATTGTGACGGATGTCTCCCAGCAAGCATTGGATCGGCCGCGAGTCGCTGTGTACCGCGACGCGTCGGGTCGTCTCGTCGAACCATTCGAATTCGATCTGAATGCCGTGGATGACGAGGAGGTCACGCTACGCGCCAAGCCGCCGGCGTGAGGGCATCGAGATTTATCCCTGTTCGTCCTTACTTTTCAACCGCGCGAGAAACTCCCGCTCCACGTCGTCCAACTGGTCGAAAAGGCGGCCTTCTTCCGGGCGCATGTCGAAGGAACGGCGCGGCCGCTCATCGGGTACCTTATCGTCGTGACGAACGCTGCCGTTGTGGAAACACCATCCCGCAGCGCCGCCGTCCCGGGCTTGTTGCAGGTCCGTGAGAAAATCGTCGGCAGTCGGCGGGTAGTAGCCATAGCCCCGGCGGAAGGGTTCCTGGTAGTGGACCGGCACTGCGCGCGTGGCCTGCTTCATGATCTCCAGGTATTCCCGGGTCTTCTCCGCCGTCTCGTGGGGCGAATCCTTGCCGCGTGGCCGGTGGGGACAGATGAAGTCCACGCCGCCTTCGTCGATGAAGCGGATGACGTCTTTGGGCGCGATGTCGCCGCCATCGGACGCGGTGCATAACCGATCGGGATCGATGGCCTTCACGGCGCGGATTAACTCCGCCACCTCCGACATGGGGACGTGACGCGCGTCGCCCACGTTGCGTTCGTTGCCAACATCGAAGTAGATGTTTCGAAACGGGAGTAGTTCCCTTGCCAGCGTCTGCATGACGGCCGGGTGCTCGGTCTGGTTGCTGGGAAAATCGGGAGGGTCGCCTCGCGTGACGGTGACATCGACGACCATGCCTCGCTGTCCTGTGAGGCGGCATAGACGTTTCAAACGTGCCATGAAAGGATCGCGCGGGGAACCGTCGGGCGCGACGGCGGATACATTGTTCTCAAAATAGTCCCAGGTCACCCAAACCCGGATCCAATTAAACCCGTGGGCGCGCAGGTCGTCAAGATCCCGAATGATCGGTTCGATGTCATCTACGCCAAGGGCTCCGTAGTAGCTGCACCCGAGCAGAAACACAGGCTGACCGTCGATCCGGAAATGCGTGTCTTGCACCGATAGCACGGCTCCCTGGGGAAGATGGCCCACGGCCGAAAAAGCAAGCAACGAAAACAGCAAGGCAGGCATGAATTGGCTCCCCGACAAGTTAGGCGATACGGCGCGTCGTTGACTTCAATCTGGTCCCAACATACACTCACCGATTTTCAGTGTATCATGATGACACACTTTTGATCCGGCGAACGAAGCATGTCCGAACGTCAACAGCCTCCTGCATACGATTCCACGCTCCGGCTCATCGAACGCTCCGGGGTCGCGGTATTCCTTGTCTACGTGGCCACCCTGACCGCAGTCGCCATTATTGAACCCGATCCGTACGCCGGGGCGTGGCATCTGATTATCGGCAACCTCTTCCTGGGGCGCGCATACAACATCACCGTTGGATTGAAGGAAGGCTACAGTACCGTCTACCTCTTCTTTCAGTGCGGGCTTGGTGACATTATCCTCTTGCTTCTGGTGTACCCGCTCCTGGTCGCGGGGTACCGCCGTGCCATCGAATGGCGGTTTGTGGGACCCAGCATCGCGAACATCCGCGCCAGTGCCGAGAAGCACAAACACCGCATCGAGCGGTTCGGCGCGTTGGGGCTGATGCTTTTCGTGTTCTTTCCCGCGTGGAGCACCGGGGCGCTGGTCGCGGGCGTGGTCGGGTACCTCGTAAGCATGCGCACATCGGTCATGTTCACATCCATTATCATTGGCAACTTTCTGTCCGTGGCCGCGTGGATCTGGCTTATCGACTGGATGCGGAGTTTCTCCGAGTCTTTGGGCCACTGGCTGCCCTGGATCGTCGCCGGTTCGGTGGTGGGATTCGCCGTAACGTATCGCGTGCACCTGATTCGTAGAAAGATGCGTGAAAGAAAACCGGTCAAGGAGGAATGACATGGGCCGGTTTCTCCTAATTGGATTGGACGGACTAGAGCCTTCGCTGGCGGAGCGGTGGATGGAGGAAGGGATACTTCCGAACCTGGCGCGGTTGCGGGAAACCGGGAGTTATGTCCACTGTGCGAGCGTCGACCCGCCGGTGACGTATCCGGCCTGGACGACTTGCGTCACGGGGGTCAATCCAGGGCAGCATGGGATCTTCGATTTCACGGAGTTGACGCAGGGGCGGTACGGACTTCGCTTCGTGAACAGCAGCGATCGGCGCGCGCCGGCCTTGTGGAACATCCTCTCCAAGGCGGGCAAACGCGTCGGCGTGCTGGGCGTGCCGGGGACCTATCCGCCGGAACCGGTGAACGGATTCATGGTTTCAGGTTTCGATTCGCCGGTGGCGACTTCGGTCGATCGCTCCTTCGTGTATCCCCCCGATGTGTACGAATCCGTGAAAGCGTGGCGCTTCGCGGATTTTCAAGAAGGCGACATCGGTCCGGGTTGGCACGATATGGCATTGCGCCGTCTGCTCGACAAGATCGACGTGAAGGAATCCATCGCGGGCGACTTGTTGCAACGCGAGCCTTGGGATTTCTTTATGGTGGTCTTCGGCGAGTCGGACACGGTATCCCACCATTTCTGGTTGTTCCACGATCCTGATTCGCCGCGGCACCGGCCGGGTCACGAGACGGCCATCCGGCAGGTCTACGAACGGCTCGACGAAACCGTCGGGAAGCTTGTCAATGCGGCGGGTGACGACGTGACAGTGGGCATCTGTTCCGACCACGGGTTCGGCGGCGCCGGTACGGGTGTGGTGCATCTCAATAACTGGCTCGCCGAAAACGGCTATCTCCAGTTCACGCCGGCGCGGGAGAGTCTATTGAAACAACTCGCCCTGCGTTATGTGCCCCAGCGATTGCGCGGGACCTTATTCCGCGCGTTGAAAGGTCTCGCCACTCGCGCGGAAAGCCAGTCGCGGTTCGCGGGGATCGACTGGACGCACACGACGGCGTTCTCGGAAGAACTGAATTACTTTCCATCGATACGCATTAACCTCAGGGGCCGCGAGGTGGAAGGGCAAGTGGCCCCAGAAGACTATGACGAATTCTGCAGAGAATTATGCGAGAAGCTGGAAGCCTGGGAGCCGATTCGCAAGGCCTGGCGGCGGGACGAACTCTACGAGGGCCCCTGCGTCGAACGCGCTCCCGATATCATCGTCGAACTGGCCTTGGAAGATGGCTACTCCCATTCGTGCTTGCGCGGCCGGGGTGGACCTGCCTTTCGCCGGATCGGCCCCGACGAATACCTTGGCGGCAAGGAGCGCGGCATGACCGGCAACCACCGGTCCACGGGAGTGTTGTTCCTCTCGAAGCGGACGGTCTGCGGCGCGGCGCGGCTGGAAGACATCGCGCCAACGATTCTCGCGGAACTGGGCGTGCCCGCGCCGCCCATGGACGGCACAAGCCTGCTCGACCCGCCCATCGAAGGCACGGCCTGGGACCAACGCAACGCCTCGCACGCCTATACGCCCGAGGAGGCGGCCGTTGTTGAACGGCGGTTACGCGACTTGGGATACTTCGAGTAATGCGAGTCGCAATCGTCAGCGCCTGTCCATTTCCCGTGCCCCAAGGGTCGCAGGTCTTTTTGAAAGACACGGCCCAGGCCCTCGGGGATGACGGGCACGAAGTGCACCTCGTCGTATACGGATACGGCGACGGCACCGAAGTGGAGGGCCTGCACGTGCATCGTTCCTGGCGGTTGCCGGGGGCGAAACGGACGAAGGCCGGGCCATCCTGGACGAAGCCGCTGTATGACCTCGCGCTCGTGGGTACCTTACGGCGGGTGGTGCGCGAGCACCGGATCGACGTGGTCCAGGCGCATAACTACGAAGGGCTGCTCGTGGCGCTGGCCGCGCGCGTCAAGCCGGTGGTGTACCAGGCCCACAACGCCATGGCCGACGAACTGCCGCACTACGCGGGGTTCGGTTGGGCGGGGCGGCACCTCGGCGCGTGGCTGGACCGGACCTTTCCACGGCGCGCCTCGCAAATCGTCGCGCCTCACGCCGGACTCGCCGAATACCTCATCGCTAACGGCAGTGCCCCGGGCAAGGTTTCTGTGGTGGCGCCGCCGGCCATGACGGAGTGGTTTAATCCCGAACCGCCGGGCGAGGCCCTTCCTCCCATGGTGTACACCGGTAACCTGGATGCCTATCAGAACGTGGCGTTTCTGGAGTATGTGCTTGCACGGGTGCGTGAATCGGTTCCCGAGACGCGCTTGATTCTCGCGACGCGGGACCGCGCACCGTTTGACGGCGCGGAGGTATTGCCCGCCACCGATTTTGAAAGCCTCCGCGCGCTACTCGCGCGTGACGCGGTCGTGGTCTGCCCGCGAGTATCGTGGTCCGGGTATCCGATCAAACTGCTTAATGCCATGGCGGCGGGCAAGGCCATCGTCGCGTGCCGGAGCGCTTCGCATCCGTTGGAGCACGCGCGCACGGGGCTGATCGTGGATGACAATGACGAAGAAGGTTTCGCGGAAGCGGTGCTGCGCCTGATGCGCAATCCTGAAGAACGGAGGCGTCTCGGTGAAGCGGCGCGCGGCGCCGTACGGGAACGGCATAGTCCCGCGAGTTTTGCCGATGCCCTGGAGCGCATCTTCGATCGCGCGGTGCAGTATCACGCCGTGGCGCGGCCCTCGGCGACAACGAGAGTGCACACCGCGGACGCGGGGTGATAGGACCGATAGGACCAATAGGACGTATCGGACGCAGATGATTTAGGGTTCGCTGCGACTCCGAGAATCAATCGCAGGATGACTGGCAATGGACGTAATCCTGTACGACATTGAACGGAATGGTTCGTTGTCCCAAGCCGAAGCGCTGCCCGACGGTATCGCGGCAGACACGGCGTCGTCCTATCCCGCCTACTACGAAGCTATCGGTTTCGAGAGACCCTGGATTGGTTACCTCGCGCGACGCGATGGTGCGTGGGTGGGGGCCTGCGGTTTCAAAGGCGCGCCCAAAGCGGGTCGCGTGGAGATCGCGTATTTTACCTTTCCCGAATTCGAAGGCGGCGGTGTTGCGACTTCCATGGCGCGGGCGCTTGTTGAACTCGCGCTAAGCGTGAACCCATCCCCGATCGTGACGGCGCGGACGCTCCCGCAGGAAGGCGCGTCCACCGCGATCCTGCGGAAGCTGGGTTTTGCGAAGACCGGAACCGTGCCCGATCCCGACGATGGCAACGTGTGGGAATGGGTGCTGGAGGGTTGAACGCGATGGCACCACTTCACGCCGATCTAGAGTTCGATTCGTGGGTGATCCATATCTTCGACCACGACGCTCCCGAGATAGCAACCTACGATGAAATCATGGACGACATCGAGTGGGAGGCTCCTGCCACGCTAAAGATCGATTATATGGCACGCGTCTTCGGGATGCCCCGGCCGGTTCTGGATTCCTATTCGGATCTGCAGATTTGCCATGGTTTGGAATACCTCATCAGCAATGCGTTCAGCGACTATCCCCTGGGCTTGCTCGACACAATCGTACCCATCGATCTTCGGGCGCGATGCATTCGCAATATGTTCACCATATATGAACAGGTTTTCGCCTTGAGGTGTTCTCCGGAATTAAACTGTTCGGGTAGACGACCTGTGAATCCTCTCAACGACGTTTGTTACATGTGGTGGGATATCCTGCCATTCAGTGAAAAGTCGTTTCCCGTGAACGAGCGCATTCTCGAGGAGACCGCACTGGTCGTCATGGAATCCACGCTCGATCTGGAATCGCTTCCTTGTCACGAGGGCGCCCTTCATGGTCTTGGACATTGGCAATCAGGGTATCCGGACAGGGTAAAGCAAGTCATCGGAGACTACCTGCAGCGGAATCCAAGTTTGCCGCCCGAGTTGCGCGACTACGCACAAGATGCGCAGCGCGGATACGTGCAGTGATAGTTTGCTTTGGGGAGTGACTGAATTGGGGAGTCGCATGTCGATTTTCGGTGAACCATGTTCGCATTGCGGGAACCGGCGGACGCGTCGCACGTTTGAGGGCCGTCCACTGTGCGCGAATTGCCGGCTTCAGGTGCAGGCGGAGCGGGAGGAGAAGCGCGCCTGTCCCGTGGACGGAACGCCTATGCGCAAAGGCGCGATTCAGGACGTGATCATTGACCGCTGTCCGCAATGCAACGGTATATGGCTCGATGGGGGCGAACTGGACACTATCAAGGACATGGTCAAGGACGAGAACCGCGGCCAGTTTGCGAGCGGGTTTGTTACCGGGATGATCGTCGGATAAGGGGTTGCGCCATGAGTACCATTCGTCCCGCCACCCACGATGACCGCGACGAATGGTTGCGCATGCGGAAGGCGCTGTGGCCGGACTGTCCTGACACGGACCACGCGGTCGAGATGGCGGAGTGCTTGAAGCGAAAGCATTTTACTGCCTTCGTCGTCGAGCGTGACGGGGACGGCCTTGGCGGGTTTGTCGAGGTCGCGGAACGGCCAATCACGGAAGACAACGAGCCGGGTCCAATTGCTCACGTGGAAGGCTGGTACGTCGATCCCGATCTGCGCCGTTGCGGATGGGGACGCAAATTGATTCAAGCTGCTGAAGACTGGGCGCGCGCACAAGGCTATTCGGAGATCCGGAGCGACGCGGAGATCGAGAATGCGGTCAGCCAGCAGGCCCATCGTGCGTTGGGATTTGAAGAGACCAACCGCTCGGTGTTCTATCGCAAGAAGTTGAGTTAACCTCGCCGTAGACGGTCTCGACAGGGTATACTGAGTGGCATGAAATACCCCGAACCCATCACAACCATTCCGCTGTTCCCCAAAATCGACGCCGCCCTCATCGAGTTGCTGAAAGCGTTGGACGCGGCAGATTGGGACAAGCGCACGGCGTCTTCCTACTGGACCGTGAAAGACGTGGCGGCCCATCTGCTGGATGGCGCCTTGCGGCGTCTCTCCATGCATCGCGATGGTTACGTGCCGCCGGATGCGCCGAAGGGGTTTTCGGACCACGACGATTTGGTGCAGTACCTCAATGCCATCAACAACGACTGGGTGCGCGTGGCGCGGCGCTTGAGTCCCCGGATCTTGATCGAGGATCTGGAACAGGCGAACCGCGAGTTGCATGCCTTCTTCGAAACGCTGGACCCCAAGGAGAAGGCGTTTTTCCCGGTGGCGTGGGCCGGGGAAACGATGTCGGAAAACTGGTTCGACATCGCGCGCGATTACACGGAGCACTGGCATCACCAGCAACAGATTCGCGAGGCCGTCGGCGCGCCGCTCCAGCTCGAACCGGAGTTGTATTATCCCGTCCTCGATACCTTCATGCGCGGGCTGCCCCACGGCTACCGCATGGTTCCCGCGCGCCGCAAGGAGACCATCGCTATCCACGTCACGGGCGAAACCTCCGGCACCTGGTTCCTGGCCGACGACGACAGCGGCTGGGAACTCTTTGCCGAAGCGGATTATCCGCCCTCAACGACAGTAAGCATTCCCCACGAAGTGGCGTGGAAGGTGTTCACCAACCGCCCCGACAAGGCACAGCTCAAAGAGCAGATCGACGTGGACGGTTCGCCGGACAAGGGCCTCCACATCCTCACCATGGTCGCGTTCATGGTGTAGGTCGGGAATGATTCCCGACCAGGGACTTCTCGACCACCTACGTGCTTCTCGTGTTACCCCAACGTTAAACTGAATTTCAGGCCGCCAAATCTTCTCCCTGCCGGTATCCACCGTGCCGAAACCGGGACCATCTCTCGCACGGAACGCACGAGAAATCCCTGGCCGGGAATCATTCCCATCCTACTCTTGACCGCGGGGCGCGGTCGTGGGAAGATGGGGAAGCACCGGGTATGAAGTTGCAGTACGTTCAGGAGGAAGCATGGTTACGGCAATCACGCGGTTTAAGCTGCCGGAAAACGTCAACATCGAAGATGTGAAGCGGTCGTTTCTCGAGGTCGCGCCGAAGTTCCGCGGCGTGGAGGGCCTCATCCGCAAACAGTTCATTGTAAGCGGAAACGGCAGCGAGGGGGGTGGCATCTATTTGTGGCATGACCGGGCCAGCGCCGAGCGATTCCTGAACGACGTGGTGGTGCGTATGATCGAGGAAGCCTATCACGTGACGCCCACGGTGGAGTTCTTCGATACGGCCGTTGTCGTGGATAACGAAAGCGGGGAAATCCTCACGTGACGTGACTGGCGAGGCGGGTCGAATGAAGGGATAGCGCCATGCGATTCGCCTACTGGTTCGCGGGTGGTGGCGTCTTCTATCCCGCACTGGCCGTTGTTGTCCTTGCACTGGTCGCCCTGCGATTTCCGCGAAACCGGATTGCCTGCCTTTTGGCGCCAGTCACCGTAACCGTCGGGGTAATTCTCGTCGTTATCTCAGCCGTGCCGATAAACCTTGTTCTACTTGTGGCATGGCTGGCCGCACTCGTCATCGCGGTATGGATGTTTGGCAGATCCGAGAAAACGAGATCAGCTCTGCAACACGTTGCGTTGGTTGCGGGCGTCTTTATGTCGAGTCTGATATTCGGTCTTGAAGTTCCTCACCGCATAGCACCGTCAATACCGTTCAATAAAGACGGCGTGCTGTATACCCTCGGAGATTCGCTAAGCATGGGCGCAGATTCGAAGGATGGTAATTGGCCGGCGTTGCTCGCGGAACGCGCGGACATGAAGGTTCACGCGTTCGCATTCGGCGGTGCGCGACTGAGCACGGCCATGTCCAACGCGGATCGAGTCGAACCCGATGCCAGCCTGATCATTGTGGAGTTGGGCGGCAACGACATCTTCTACGACACGCCGTCGTCCCAATTCGCGGCGGAACTCGATAGGATGCTGGAGCGGCTTACGCGTCACGGTGCGCCGGTGGTGATGTTGGAACTCCCCTTGCCGCCCTTTTACAACGGGTTTGGGTCCGCGCAACGCCGGCTTTCCGACAAATACGGCGTCCTGCTGGTGCCGCGAAACGTACTTGCCCGCGTGCTCTCCACGCCGGGTGCAACGGTTGACGGTCTTCATCTCTCCAACGCCGGGCACCAAATGCTTGCCGATGCACTGTGGGAATTGCGCACAAAGTAAGTCGGGAATGATTCCCGACCAGTCCCATTGTCGACCCTTTCGCGCTGACCAATCACTTGTTTTTTGGAGTAATCGAAAGACGCTTGCGGAAGTCTTTGTGTCAACCCGAGGGCACTGTGCTGCACGAAGCGCAGGAGAATTCCCTGGTCGGGAATCATTCCCGAACTACTTTGCGCTCCTAAGGATTTGCGTGGCAGGCTGAAACTCTTTGCTTGCTGGAATCGCTTTTGTGACGAGCGAGCCGTCGGCGTGGTAGAGGCGAAACGCTTTGGCATTGCGGCGGGTCGTGATGACGCGGTATTCGTCGCCCACGAAAGCAACCGCACAATCGTTGTCAATGGCGATGCCGATGCCTTTCCGGTCCCACATCATGGCCTGAAAATGGGCCATGCGATCTTCGGCGAGGACGTGGGGACAACCGGTCGCGGGGATCAGTCCCAATCCGCGCACGCGGATGTAATTCCACTCTTCGGGGTGATAGAACGACATGGAGTCGCTGTGCCCATAGTCGAACCAGCACAATGCTCCCGCGCTCGACCCCGCGAGCACTGTGCCGCAGCGATGCGCCTTCTTGATCAGGCGGTCCACGCCAAGTCGCCGCCAGCGCCGCATCATCTTCAAGGTGTTACCGCCGCTGACCCAGATGAGATCCGCGCCTTCGATCGCGTCGCGTAATGCGCGTTTTGAAGGCGATGTACCCAGCAGATAGAGGACATGCGTGTCGCAGCCCAGCGCCTTGCCGTAGGTCTGCCGGAACTTTTCGTAGATCTCTGGGTTGTCATACGTGGCCGTCGGTATCAGCAAGGCGCGGGGCTTTCGTTTTTCGGTCAGTTCGCGGATGTACACGTGAATGGACCGGCAATGTGGGGCGTCGAGCGGCACCCCGCCGCAGGCGACGATGCGTGTGTTCTTGTGCAACATGACGGAAAGCCTCTCACGACACGCAGCGCGCGCGCAAGTTGCTTCCCGCATGCATGGCGATCCGGCAAGTGGTAGACTGCTAATCAGCGTATTTGCAGTAACAGGGGGTCGCCGTGTTCGTTCAAACCATCTTCGCGCTGGCCATCGTTGTGGCCGCTACGCCCGCCGAATTAACCATCGAGTCCTTCGACGGTCCTGAGCTACCCCTCAACATCAAGACTAACAACACAGAGGCTACGCTGATTGAAAGCGACGAAGGCCGGGCTTTGCAGATCCACTTCCAGGTTGTCGATTGGCCGAACGTCTATTTCAGCGCACCGGAAGGCACGTGGGACTGGAGCCGGGCGCGCGGACTTGCGGTCGATGTGTTCAATCCCGGGGAAGAGGCCGTCAACGTGGCCATGCGCGTCGACAACCCCGGGACCGACGGTAGCGACAAGAGCGTTACGGGGCAGGCAACGGCGTTGCCGGGCGAGTGGACCGAACTGCGGACCGTTTTTGGACCCGCGAGCATCGGGCCGTTCTGGGGGATGCGCGGGATTCCGGTTGCAGGGCCGGTTGGGTCTGGGAAAAGCATCGACCCTGCGGCGGTCTCCGCCTTTCAAGTTTTCCTGCCGCGACCGAACGAAGAGGCCGCACTCATCATCGACAACTTCAGGCTCTTTGGCGACAGCGCTTCAACCGCCGATCAAGTCCCGCTTCCCTTCATCGATCGCTTCGGTCAGTACAAGCACGAGACGTGGCCGGGCAAGCTGGAAGACGCGTCGCAATGGGCTGATTGGATCAAGGCGGAGGAAGCGACCTTGCACGAAACGCCCACGCTGCCGGGCCGGGACGCCTACGGCGGCTGGGCGGAGGGACCGCAGCGAGAGGCCACCGGCTGGTTCAGGACCGAGCAGATCGACGGGAAATGGTGGCTGATCACGCCGGAAGGACATCTGTTTTTGTCCATGGGAATGGACTGCGTCGGAACGTGGAGCCAGACCTTTGTGGAGCAGCGGGAGACGTGGTTCGACTGGTTGCCCGCGACGGACGACCCGGTGTTTGGACGGTTCTACGGCAAGGTATCCGGCGCGCACAGCATGGCCGAGACGATTGGCGGAGAAGGCCGGACCTTCGGTTTCTACGCGGCGAACCTCGCGCGGAAGTACGGCGAGGCGTGGCCGGAACGCTGGCGTGATACGACCTGCCGAAGACTCAACGCGTGGGGATTCAACACGATCGGCAACTGGTCCCAAAGCGATTTCATCGCGCATTGCGAGTTGCCGTACGTTGCGACCGCGGGCGTGCACGGCACGTTTCGGCGAATCGAGGGCGGCGGCGGATACTGGGCCAAGATGCCCGATGTCTACGACCCCAATTTCGTCGCGGCCGCACAGGCGAGCGTGACACCCGCCGCGAAGAGTCATGCGGGTAATTCACGGTGCATCGGATTGTTCGTGGACAATGAAATGTCCTGGGAGGCGATTCGCGTTGGGACCCTCGCCAGTCCGGCAGATCAGCCCTGCCGGATCGCGCAGGTCGATATGCTCAGGGAGCGATACCGGGCAATCGAAGCGCTGAACGCGGCGTGGGAAACCAACGCCGCGGATTGGGACTCCGTGCGTGTGCCGGACCGACCCAATGCGGCATGTGATGCAGACCTGGAAGCGTTTGTGTATGCGTTTGCCCATCGCTATTTCACGCTGATCAACGACACCATCAAGTCGGAAGCCCCGCATCTGCTTTATTTGGGGTGCCGATTCTCCACGGCGCCGGAGACCGTCGTGAAAGCCTGTGCGGACGTGGCTGATATCGTCAGTTTCAATTTGTACTATCCCCAGGTGCGACCCGATTTCCGGACCGGTGACAACGACTTGGGAAAACCGATTCTCATTGGCGAATTCCATTTCGGCGCTTTGGATCGCGGCATGTTCCATCCCGGCCTGGTGGGCACCGCAGACCAGGCCGACCGCGCGAAGAGTTTTGCGCGGTACGTGCGGAGCGTCGTCGACCATCCCGCGTTCGTGGGGTGCCACTGGTTCCAGTACGTAGACGAGCCCACAACGGGCCGCTGGTACGACGGCGAGAATTACAACATCGGGTTCGTCAGTGTCGTCGATGCGCCGTATCCCGAACTGGTGGACGCGGCGAAGACCGTGTTCGGAGAGATGTACGAGCGGCGGTACTGAGGCGATGGGATTGCGAACAACGATCACGCAACACGAAGAAGTGCCAGTAGCAGTGAAATGGAGGTCCGCTCCGAATTCACTATTGGTATCTGAGGGAACATCCCCCTAAATTCCCCTTCAAAGGGGGACTTTGATAGACGTGTTGGGACGGTCGATTAGAAGGGACTTGGAGTTCTTGACAGTTGGGGGACTTGAATATGATGTACGAGTCGATGATTAGACGTTGCTGCCTTCTGATAGCGCTGTTGTTTGTGGCAGCCAGCGTAGCTTACGCGCAGAATGTGCGCGAACTTCAGCGCTTCGAGCACGGCTCGGTGCCTGCGAACATTGCCGCGCAGAATGCTGAGGTAACGATCGTCGATGCCGGTGGCAAAGCAGCACTCCAGATTCAGTTTGCACCCGAGGGCGATTCGTGGGTAGCCATTCAAGCGCCGGAGGAGGTGTGGGACTGTGCCGGCTCCGCGGGTGTCGCGGTCGAACTGGGAAATGCATCCCCCGACGATGTCATCGTGAACGTTCGTTTAGAGAATCCCGGCCCCTACGGTCCAAGTGCAGGCGTGTCAGAGCGCGTGAGCGTTTCAACTGGAGATACGGTCATCGCGGAGGTCGAGTTTGGCGGCAGCAAAGGTAGTCCCTTCTGGGGCATGCGGGGCGTACCGCTTGCCGGCCGGGGAAGCCGGGATCACAACGTGGACGCAACGCAGTTGGCGGTGATCCGCATCTATCCCGATAGCCCGGAAACGGCGCTTGCGGTCCAGGTGCGCGCGATACGCTTGTTTGGTGACGCACCGCGATTCCGCGAGGAGATTCCGTTCCCGTTTATCGATCGCTTCGGGCAGTTCATGCACGACGCTTGGCCCGGCAAGGTGACGGACGAATCGGGACTGGCGCAAAACGCCGAGCACGAAGCGAAGGAGTTGGCGGCGCAACCCGTATTGCCTAGACGCGACGAATACGGCGGCTGGGCGGACGGTCCGCAACTCGAAGCGACGGGATTCTTCCGCACGGAGAAGCGGGACGGGCGTTGGTGGCTCGTGACACCGAGCGGTCATCTCTTCCTCAGCATGGGCATGAACTGTGTGCATCGGGGCGATTTCACGTTCATCACGGGACGGGACGATTGGTTTGTGGATCTCCCGCCACGGGACGATCCTCAATTCGCCTCGTGCTACTCCGAGACTTCCGGGGCGCACAGCATGGCGGAGCGCATTGGTGGCAAGGGCGTGGTGTTCAATCACTACCGGGCGAATCTGATTCGCAAGTATGGGGAGGCCTGGGATAGCCGTTGGACGGAAGTCGCGGAAGAGCGGCTCACGTCCTGGGGGTTTAATACGCTCGGCAACTGGTGCGACGGGCAGATGGTCGCAGGGAGTAGCATTCCCTACGTGGCGACGGCCGGAGTCGGGGGAAGTTTCCGGCGAATCGAAGGCGGCGGCGGGTATTGGAGCAAGATGCCGGATGTGTTCGATCCCTCCTTTGAAGAAGCCGTCCAGGCCTCAGTCCCGCTGAATGCAAAGCGTATCGCAAATGATCCGCGATGCATCGGCATCTTTGTCGACAACGAATTGGCGTGGGAAGCAATCGGGGAGGGTACCTTGGCAAGTCCGCCCGATCAGCCTTGCCGCGTGGCACTCACCGCGATGCTGCAAGAGAAGTATGCGAGTTTGGATGCGCTAAACGCCGCCTGGGGAACGACTGCGTCCAGCTGGGACGCTTTGCGTGCGCCGTCCGTTCCGAATGCTGCATCTCAATCGGATCTCGACGTCTATATCCACGCCTTTGCCACGCGGTACTTCACGCTGGTGCGCGATGCGGTTAGACAGGAAGCGCCGAACCATCTGTACATGGGGTGCCGGTTTGCGCTCGTACCCTTACCGGCAGCCCAGGCCTGCGCGGAGGTGGCCGACGTGGTCAGCTTCAACTTCTACCGGCGCGGGGTCGGTCCCGACTCGACCATGGCGCAAATTGACGCGCCGGTCATTATTGGCGAGTTTCACTTCGGCGCGCTCGACTGGGGCATGTTTCATCCCGGTCTCGTGATGTCGAGCGATCAAGCGGATCGGGCGTCGTCGTATGCACAGTATGTGAACTCCGTGCTCGATCAACCCAATCTGGTCGGGTGCCACTGGTTCCAATACATGGATCAGCCGACGACGGGCCGAAGTCTCGACGGCGAGAATTACGGCATCGGTTTCGTTTCCATCACCGATACACCGTATCCTGAGATGGTCGCTGTGGCGCGCGAGGTTCACGGGAAGATGTACGCGCGGCACGCGGGAGGCAATTCTCCGTCGGTGGAGAAGCGCGGATTCTGGAAACGGCTTTTCGGAAGGTGAGCACTTGGCGAAGACAGAGCGCAGCACGACTCGAGAAACGGATCTCTATCCGCCGCTGAAAGCGTACCTTGAGGTGAACGGCTATACCGTCCGCGCCGAAGTGAACGGCTGCGACGTCACGGCCACAAAAGGCGATGACCTAATCGTGATCGAGTTGAAGCGGTCCGTCAATCTCACCCTACTGGTTCAGGCGACCCGGCGTCAGCGCATCACGGATTCCGTGTACGTTGCTGTGCCCGCGCCTCCGGGCGGCATCTGGTCCAAACAATGGAAGGGCATCCAGCACGTACTGCGACGGTTGGAACTGGGACTCATCCTGGTTACGGTGCAGTCGCGCGCGCAGCGCGTAAACGTGGTATTCCATCCCGTGCCCTTCGACCGCAAGAAGCAGAAGCGCTCGCGTCGGGCCGTTCTGCAGGAGATTGCGGGCCGCTCGCACGATCTCAATACCGGCGGCAGCGCCGGGCGCAAACTGGTCACGGCATACCGCGAATCGGCCGTGCACATTGCGTGCCTACTTGACGTGCGCGGGCCCATGTCGCCACGCGATCTCAGGAAGGAGGGGACGGGTCCGAAGACCACATCCATTCTTTACAGCAATGTCTACGGTTGGTTTGAACGGATCGATCGTGGTGTGTACCGCCTGACGAAGGAGGGGCACGAGGCATTGGAAGACTATCCGGAACTGGTGGACGCGTACCGGACCACGAACGAGTCGTAACCTTGCGTCCGGCGATCGCATGTTGGCGGAGATGGTGATCGTGTGATATCGTGACGGTGTGATTTACCCGCTCATCCCTTTCAACTGCCGGATATCACCGTTTCCATGTCGAATCCCGAGCTCAAACACGCAGTGATCGACGCATACCGGGAGGAACTGCGCGATCGGTACCGCCTGGACAACGTCCGGCGTTTCGGCGTGCTCGACCCGATTGCGGACAAGACCATTGACGACCTTCGCGAGTTCCTGCTCGAGTACGTCTATCCACGTTCTGGAGAGCGGGACAAACTGGATGACGCCTTTGATCGGGTGCGGGAGATCACGCGCTCGCCGCGGCGGATGGCGCCCCTGATGAAGTCGGCCTTCAAGACGATGTGGAAGCTCGGTGTGAGTTTTCCTACCGCCATGGCCACGGGGCATCACGCGTTGGAAGCCTGTCTGGAGGCCCGAAAGTTCGAGACGCGGATGATCAATTTTGCGGAGCAGGAGGGACTCACGGTGGAGGCCATTGCGGATCGCGAGGTCGCCGTCCGCGTGTTTTCCAGTGTTTCCGAATCGGAGGTCGTCCGCCTGCGCGAGGGAGTTTTGAAACTGTTGGAGGCCATGTCCAACATCAAACTTCTGTCTGCGGCGGTCGATATCATCGAGAATGCCCGTAAAGTCGCCGATTCCCGCCCGGATCTGTACGAGGAGCGCGAGCGGGCAGGATTCAGCGTAGCCTCTGAAACCCTTCGGCGCGGACTTGAGTTGTCTCGGCAGTTGGGGCCTTCGGATATTCCTGTGATTATAGAAGGCATTGCGGTCGTCGAGATCGATTGGTACGATCGGATTAAAATGGAAGCCGCCCGGTAATTGCGCCGGACGAGATAACGGACGTGTCGAACGGGTCCTTGCAGCGGCCAGGTCCGGCACCGGGAAGAAAGGACAGCGAGCATGCGCGTAACAGCAGGATTGATCGCGGCGGTTCTGGCCGCCGGGGGAGCAGCGGGCCAGAGCGCTTTGGACGGCAAGAAGATTTCGCTCGAGGCGGGCGCGCAACAGAGCCGGAACGTCCCCCTCACGTTGCCGTTCGACGGAACGCTCGGAGAAGGAGAGTTTGTCCAGGTCAAACAGTTGACGACTGGACGCATCTACCCCGCGTCCCTGCGTAACGGCGAGTTGGTCTTTGTGCCGGAGGGCGCCATGCCGGGAGCGAAACACGTGTTCGAAGTGGAAGTGCGGAAGGACGACAAACCGCCCAAGGTGCAGGTAACGAAGCGAGAAGGCGAAGACGCCGTTGACATTCTCATCGAAGACGTGCCGTTCACGGCCTACCACTACTCGAACGATTACAAGAAACCGTTTCTCTGGCCCGTATTGGGCGAGGGCGGCGTACACGTGACGCGCGATTATCCCATGGGCGAAGTGCAGATCTCCGAGGATCACCCGCACCACAAGTCCATGTGGTCGGCATATGGCGAAGTGAACGGCGCCGACTGCTGGGGCGAAGGCGACAATTCGGGTTATCAGGTCAGCGGTGACGTGACGTATGGCTCCGGTGACGCGTACGGATGGGTGCATGCGAAGAATGTCTGGCAGAACAATGCCCACGAACCGGTCGTCGATGAGGAGCGCGAGTACCGCTTCTACGCCGGCCCTGAGGACGCGCGCATTTTTGATGTCACCGTGACGTTCACGGCGTCGTACGGCGACGTCTTGTTCAACGACACGAAAGAAGGCGGCATCATGGCGGTGCGCGTGAATGACCACATGAACGCGGACCATGGCGGCACGATCACCAATTCCGAGGGCCAGGTGGGCGAGAGCGAAGCTTGGGGCCAACCGGCGGCGTGGTGCGACTACTCGGGCGCGATCGGCGACGCGGGCGTCTTTGGCGTGACTGTTTTCGATCACAAGGAAAACCTGCGCCATCCATCGCGCTGGCACGTGCGCAACTACGGCCTCATGGGCGCCAATTGCTTTGGACTCTCGTACTTCACGAAAGGCAAAGGCGACCTGGACGGGGACTACACCTTAAGAGAAGGTGAAACAATGACATTCAAATACCGTACCTACGTCCATAGCGACGACGTGGAGCAGGCCAAAGTCGCCGACCGTTATGCCGACTACGCCACACCGCCATCCGTCAGTTGGGTCGAATAGAATCCTTCTCGAATAGATCAGTCTCGAAAGAACGCCCGGCGAACTCGCCGGGCGTTTTGATTGACACCAGAAGTTCACGCTCGATTAGAGGGAAGTGCCGCCATTCGGCCACTCAATGGTTTCCGGGTCAACCCCCAGCCAGTGACAGCCTTCTTCCAGGCTACGAAAGATCCGCATCCGGTGGGGGATGTGCTGGTCGCCCGTAAACTCGAACATGCGGCCCATGCCGAAATCGTAGTCGGTGGATACGATGAGGGCGAGTTTGGGCTTGCCCTCCACGGGTACGTGCGTGCGAATGAGTTCCAGATGGGGGCGGACGTTCTGCGGCGCGAGAATGGTTTTCGAGCGGCGACGATCCACGAGCACATCGGCTGTGGGATGTTGCGCAACGTAGGACGCAGAATCCCGCACCAACTGCTCCTCCTCGTCGATGGAGAGGTTGCCTTCGATTACTACAACCAGCAACCGGCCTCCCGGTTGAACCGAAAAGCTGTAGCCCATAGCCCTGTTCCTTTTGCCGCGCAGTTTCCAAAGCATCCAGCAGCGCTGGAATGAGACGTTGTGGAACGCTGCCCGCAGCCGGGCGCCTTGATATCACGGGTTTTGCAGTGACCGCTTTACAAAAGGATTATAGCGCATTTTGGAATACCTGTGAACACGAGCCCGGCGCGAACCCTCCGATCTTGCGAATTTGCCGTCTTGTGTCGACATAGGGGTGAACTTGATAATCAACTCGGGAGACCCCTTATGACAACGGATGCGGCTTTGCTTGAACAGTGGCAGCGACGCAGGGACGCCGAAGCATTTACGGAATTGGTGCACCGCCATTCCGGCATGGTCATATCAAGCTGCAAACGGATCGTGGGAGACCCCGCGCTTGCGGAAGACGTTGCCCAGGAGTGTTTCATTGCCCTCATGCAAAGCCGGGACGCGGTGCGCTCGTCTCTCGGGGCGTGGCTGCACACCATCGCCGTGCGCAGAAGTATCGACCGGCTGAAAGGCGAGAAGCGGCGGAGGCAACGGGAATGCGACTATGCAGTTGCGCACGATTCGCCTGAGTCGCCAGACGTTTCCGTCGGAGAGATTATCGCCCACGTAGACGAGGCGATAGCGGCTTTGCCGGAGAATTACCGCGTGGCAGTCGTGGGCCGTCTTCTTGAGAACCGCACGCACACCGAGATGGCCGCGGAACTGGGGGTATCGGAATCGGCGATCCGGTATCGAGTCGAACGAGGCGTTGAGCGGGTGCGGCAAACGTTGCAGCGTAAAGGCGTTGCAGCCACGGTTGCAGGGTTTGTCGCCGTATTGAGCACGACCGCCGAGGCAGCGCCGGCGCACGTCGTCGCGCGGCTGGGGAAGCTCGCCATGTCCGGTTCGATCTCATCGGCCGGCGCGGGCATATTGCCTGCCGCAGTCGCGGGCAAAGTAACGGTTGGTGTTGCGGGAGTGGTTCTCGCTCTGGCAATCGGTTGGTATGTTCTCGCTGCACGAAACTCAGATCCAGAAGCCGCAAGCCCGTCACCATCTGCGGAAGCTTCGGGTGTAGCCGCGCAGCGCGAAAATACGGTCCAGGCGGAGGTTGTGCCTCTAAACGATCCGAATCGAGCTGTGCAGCGTCTCGCAGCCGTGCCGTTGCAGGAGCCGGAAGCGTACTCCATTCGAGGGCGCGTATACGATGTCAAGACGGGCGAAGGCATCGCAGGCGTTCGCGCCACCGTGTATCCCGCGGGCGGAGGAGGCCATGTCGCACGCAGTGAACCCACGGATCAAGATGGGCGGTATTCCATTCGACCCATTCAAGATGGAATGTACACCGTCAGTCTGGAAGACATCGAACGTTATCCTGATCCCCGGGGGAGTCAGCGCGTTTCCGTGAAGGTGGCGAACCGAGCGCCCGTGAGCGATGTCGATTTCGCGCTTACCCCCGGAATTCCAGTGTCGGGATTGGTGGTTGACAAGAATGGCCAGCCGGTGAAAGGTGCGGAGGTCATGGCGGCGATCCCCACGACGCCCAACCCGGCCCGCGTCGAGTCCGATGTAGAGGGCGCATTCACAGTCTACTTGCCTGAAGTCTCGGATCAGCTTCGAGTGCAGGCGCAAACCGAGACCGCCGAGAGCCAGACTGAAGGCGCGTTTCCCCTTCCCGAAGCGGGACTGGAAGGCGTGGTATTGATGCTCGATCGACCGAAGTCTGCATCGATTCAGGGAACGGTCATCGACGCATCCGGTGCTCCCATGTCCGGTGCGCAGCTGCATCTCGTGCGCAAAAGTGCGGACGTGCATCGCTACGGCCCGTCAGGAAGAACCGATAATGACGGTCGATTCCTCATCGAGGGTCTTGTCAGCGCGGAGTTCGGCGTCGTCGTCACGCCGAAGGGCGTCAACGGATACAGTACGGCCGAGGAGTATGCACGGGTTCACCCGAAGCCCGGCGAAGCGATCGAAGGCATCGAGATCCTTTACGGCGAGAAAGGCGGACTAGCCATTGCCGGCAGGGTATTGAGCAGCGACGGAGAACCTGTTCAGCGTGCGCGGGTCATGTGTTTCGCGGACGGGGGAATGGAGAACACGTACACGAACGAAGACGGCGTGTTTATGGTAACCGGCCTCGACGAAAAGGCCTACGGGATCACCGTTGAGCACCAGGACTACTCCCGCGGCAGCGGGCGGTTCGCCGCGGGTACGACGGATGCGGAGATTGTTCTCAAGGGTCGCGGAAACCTGGCGGGGCGGGTCATCCGCACGGACACGGGCGAACCGCTGACGGCCTACACCTTGGCATTTCTCATGGGCGAGGTCCATGAGTTCAACGAGATGCTTTACGGCAGCGGCAGTCCCATCGAAACTGCCGATGGCGCTTTCTCCATTGGTCAAATGCACGTCGGCACCTACACGGTAGCCGCATGGGCACCTGGTTTTGCGCCGGAGATGCAGCATGTGGAGGTGGATGAGAACGAGTCGGGCAACGCGGTGTTCCGGCTTGCCTCCGTGCCGTCCTTCGAGGGGACCGTAGTCGACGAAGCCGGCGAGCCTATCGCCAACGCGGCGGTGTATTTTGCGACTGGCGTTTCGCTGGATCGCATGGACCGCGCCGCGGCGGCGCATACCGACGCGCAGGGACGCTTCGTCATCGAGAGTCTGCCTCGAGATGCAAGCCGCGTCTGCGCCTATCATCCGGGATATGGCGCCGGCGTGACCGAGGTGCCTGGAGAAGGACGTATCGTCTTGCCGAGCCCCGCAACCGTAACCGGTACGATTCAGTGCGGCGACCTGGACGTAGGCAGGCTTTTCATTAACGCCCATTACCCCGATGCGCCGTATCTTCCCGGAGCTAGTCGCGCGCCCGATTCGCTTGGTTCGTTTCAATTCTCCGACTTGTCCGAAGGCATGTTAAGCATCAACGTGACGGCCAGCGGCACAAGCTCACGATCCGTTACGAAAACGCTTCACGTCGAATCGGGGCAGGAATCCCACGTCGACATTGTGTTCGAGACCGGTACCGCCACCGTCGAAGGCATGCTCACCGCCGACGGCATTCCAATCGAAACCGCCTTTCTTGCGCTCGAACGGCGGACCGGCGACACCGTCGAGTCCATTCGCGCGACGGTCAATCTGGACGGAAGCTTTCGCCTTGAGGAGGTCTGGCCCGGAAGTCTCGTGCTGAAAATTACGCGCGTTGCCCCGGACAATCCTTACGAGCCGATCGTGAACGAGGTGGATCTGATTGTCGCCGACGGGCAGGTGTCGCGGCAGGAAATCGAGTTGCCGCGAGTTCGGTAGCGTTAGGATGGAACGAAGAATTGGCAACAGAATTGTGCAAAGACTCTTTATAACGCCAAATCCGTTGCCCATGCGAAAGTATATCGTTTGCATGGCATTGATCAGCCTGGTTCCGTCTATCCTCATTTCGGCAATGGTTGCCGTTCTTGGACTGGGAAACCAGAACAGCCCGCCAGGTTTTGACGCACGTGGCGCGAGCGCAACCCAGGCCTGGGTGTTTTTTCTGTTGGTGGTTCTCGTCGGCCCGTTTTTGGAAACGCTGCTGCTCTCCTTCGGCATCTGGTTGGTTTCCAGGTTTACCCAAGTCAACTTACTGATTGCAGTCGTGTCGGCCTTGCTCTGGGCGTGTCTACATTCCTTCATGTTGCCGACTTGGGGTCTGGTGGTGTTTTGGCCCTTTGTCGTGTTCTCGTGCGCGTATATTACCTGGCGTCAGAAGTCCTGGTTGAAGGCGGTCTGGGTGGCGTTTTGCATTCACGCACTTCAGAATCTACTGCCAGGTATAGCTCTGGCGATACATGTGTCCCGATAGGGATGAGGAACAGCCGCAATGAGCGAGCCTCTGGGTGTGATCGGAACGAAATCGATCAGGGTACTTCGGCGCCCGGAGTTGCACTTGCCTCCCAGTGCCGGATCATCTCGCCAACTCGAAGCAATGTCGCGACATCGATCTCCCGTAGACGTCCTGCATAGTCGGGGCCGACGTCGAGAGAGAAGAGGTTGCCGTGCTTGGCGGCACCTACGTAGTCCTCGAAGATCTTCTCGGCCGGAAGGCAGAGGCCATCGTGCTGGGGAAGTGAGTAGAACCACTGTGCGCCGCCCTCATGTTCGGGCAGAATGGGATACGTGAATTCCGCGACGAGGTACCCATCGTAACTCGCCTCGCCGTCTTTGTTGTACTTCGACGCGTTCGGATCCCCCACGGGACCGGGCGTACCGCGTTCGCGCAAGGCAAGCCGCCCGGCAGGTTCACCGTGATTGAATCCAACGAAACAATCTGGCTGGAATCGATGTACCCACTCGACGGTAGATTGGTGGTCGAGCCCGCCGTCGGTCTGTGCATGGTCCATCCAGAAGAATTCGATGGGACCGTATTGGGTGCACAACTCCTCGAGTTGAGCTTTCTTCAATTCCGGATTTTTCATCTCCGGCCAGGTCCAGTCGCCTTCGGAGAAGTAGAGGGCGAGTTTTAATCCGTGCTTATCGCAGGAGGCGCGCAGCTTGGCGAGCACGTCGATGCCCAGCGGACTGTTCGTGACTTTCCAATCGGTCGTTTCGGTATCCCATAGACAGAAGCCGTCGTGGTGTTTTGTCAGGAAGAGGATGTAGTTCATCTCGGCGGCTTTCGCCGTTTCACACCACTGGTCGGTGTCGCAACCGGTCGCCTTGAAGAAGCTCACATCCTCCACGCCGCGCGTCCATTCTTCGCCGGAGAAGGTACTGAACGACCAGCAGATGAACATACCGAAACGAAGGTCCGAAAGTTCCTTCGCGCGAATCTCGTCGTGGGTTGCCTGCGCGTGGACGGCAGCGGGTGTAGTTACCATGACGAACAGGAGCGCGACTGTATAGAATCGTAGACGGCCCATCTTCTGTCCCCCTTCAAGATGGTGTGCTCCTGTCTCGGAGCACGATGCAGTTAATCAAAAGAGAATGCGAACAGGTCCGCGTCCTCCAATTCGAATTCCACACTCACCGATTTATCAGTCGGCAGTGCGTTATTCCCCCAGCGTACCACGTGGCGAAGTTGGTCTCCCGCCAGCGGTTCGCACTCGTCCAATCCGAAACCCGGTACGACATCCCCCGTCGCTCCGTAGAGCAACGCGACACGGACCGACCCGCGTATGTTGGCATTGACGGTCAGAGTCTTGTTCCCTTCCGAGAGGCGGAACGGTACGGTGCGCAGGGTTCCCGGCGTCTCGACCGAAGCGCGCCGCGCGACATAGCGGTCGAGCGGCATTCGCACCAATCCGATCTGCCGCTCCTCGAAGCGGTTCATCTTGTGTCCCTGCTTGTAGCCGCCGTAGTAGAGGTACACCTGGTCACCGACAATAACCTGTTCATCGATCCACGCGTGCGCGTGGTCCCAGGCGGCCGGGTCGTCATCGGGCTCGAAGAACTTTTCGCGGTCCCGAACCCAGGTACTGCCATCGCGGCTCCAGGCCAACGACGTGTGGGCACGACCAAAGCTACCTTCCGCGGTACCAGTGGAGCGCAGGTCGTCGCGCAGGATTTTGACCATACCGATGCGCAGGGGGCCCCGGTTGAGATATCCCTCCATGGCATAGAACTGAGTCTCGCCTTCATCCAATTCGTCGCTGGCGGTCACGATGTACCACGGATATTCCCAGTGAATCAGATCGTCGCTCACACTCATCATCGTCGTGCGCCGTTTGCCGGACCAGTTCACGCCTTCCGTATAGGTCGAGATCGTGGCCATGTAGCGGTTCCGCAGGGGGTCCCAGTCGATGCCGTTTATGTCGTGGTTATGGTCCAGCACCACGCCATCGACCAAAGGCATCCACACAATTCCATCGCCCGATTGCAGGATTCGCAGGCCGCTTTCGAGATAGTAACTGTACACGTAGCGCGACGCGGGATCGGGGAAGTCCGCGCCGCGGTCAATAACCTCCGACCCAAACTGAATCTCAGGCGTCTGACATACCGTGTGGGGCCGTTCGAAATGGATGCCGTCCTCGGATTCCATGGTGCAGAGTTGCGAACGGCCGGTGGCTCGGTCTTCCCGGAAAGCGCCGTACCAGATTCGATAGCGGCCGGTATCGGGATTGCGCACTACGGTGAGGTAGGGTTGAAAGTTATGGTCGTCCGCCGCATTGACGATGGGATTTGGAATCGACGCTTCCCGCCGGGGCTGAATGACCACACGTTCCATTCCATCGCTCTCGGCGATCAAGTAATCGTCGATCAAGATATGAGGCCCGGGCGATGCGGCAAGCGGCCACACCTCTTCCGGGGCCGTACCCGGAATGCCCTCGGCCGGTTGGTAGATAACGGAGCGGTCAGCGCCGGGTGTCCCCACGGTTTTCTGCGTCCATCCGCAGAGGGGTGCGAGCGCGAGCGCTGCGATGATTGGCATCCACGTCACGGTCTCGGCCTCCTACGCGCACCACAAACCTTGTTCTGGGCTTCGGCGCGCAATCCCGGTGTTCCCGCCGGGCGATAACTAGAATATCCGATAGACCTCGGTCACGACGACCACGGCCCATACCAGGATCCCGATCCCGGCGGCGGCCGCGGCAATGTCTTTGATGATCCCGATCTTCTCGTTCTCTTTGGCTTCGACGAAATCGCAGAGGGCTTCAACGGCGGTATTGAACATCTCGCCCATCAGCATGAGTCCGGTGGCGGCAAACACCAGAAGGAAGTCCACGCGTTGGTGGTAAAACAGGCACACGGCAAGAATGACGGCGGAAAGAACGACTTTGTAGGTGACGCTGAAATCGTAGAGAACGGCGTACCGGAGACCCGTCAGGCACACGCGGAGCTTACGCAGAGGGTGAAAGCCGGGAGATCCGGTTCCGAGAAATTTGTTGCGCATTGCGAATGGCTACCGGGATTGAGGTTGATGTGCACGTGCCTGCGTCGATAGCGAGAGTATGCACGATCGGCCACCAATTGAAAAGCGGGTGTATCCTCCGGACTCGATGGCCCAGCATTCACGAACGGTCAGTCGTCGCCAACACAGCGCGCCATCAATGCCGGTGTATCGAACAGGCAGATGCCGGCGCGGCTGAGGTGGGCAATCGCGGGATCGGGGTCCTTGAACCGGAACACGAGAACCGCCTTGCCGCCGGCGCCGAACGTGAAGGCGTACATGTACTCGATGCCCAACCCGCCTTCCTCGATGACGGACAGCATGTCGGCGAGCCCGCCGGGCCGATCGTCCACTTCGAGCGCAACGACTTCGGCGACATTTACGACAAGCCCGTCGTTCTCCAACACGTCTTTGGCCCGGCGCCAGTCGTCCACGATGAAGTGGACGATACCGTAGTCACGCGTGTCGGCCACGGACAAGGTCAGAATGTTGATGCCCGCGTCGGCCAGCGCACGGCATGGGGCTTTGAGGCTTCCGGGTTTGTTTTCAATGAAGATGGAAATTTGATGGATCTTCATGAGGATTGTTGCTCCTGTTGCGGGCGTTGACGCTGATCCAGGACGCGTTTCGCCTTACCCTCGCTGCGCGCGATGGTGCTGGGTTGGACGAGCCGCACCGGTGCCCGCAGCCCGGTTGTATGCTCGATGGCGTTCGCCAGGCGGTCCTGAAGCGATTCGAGTGCACCGATGGTATCGCTGAAGACTTCCGGCGTGACTTCCACCTGCACCTCCATCTGGTCCAACGTGCCGTCGTTGGTGAGCACGATCTGGTAGTGGGGCAGGGTGCCTTCCACGGCGAGCAAGGCTGTTTCGATCTGCGAGGGAAAGACGTTCACCCCCCGGATGATGAGCATGTCGTCGCTGCGCCGGCTGATGCGACGGATGCGGCGAATGGTACGGCCGCAGGGGCACGGTTCGGGATGAATGGCCGTGATATCACGGGTTCGGTAGCGGATCATCGGCATGGCCCGCTTGCTGAGGGTGGTCAACACGAGTTCGCCTTCTTCGCCGTCTGGCAGGGGTTCCAGCGTTTCCGGATCGAGAATCTCGGGGTAGAAGAAATCCTCAAAGATGTGCAAGCCGTCCTGGCAATAGCATTCCGCGCCTACGCCGGGACCGATGATCTCGGATAGTCCGTAGATATCGTATGCCTTGATGCCCGACTCCGCCTCGATGCGTTGGCGCATGCCTTCCGTCCATGGCTCGGCGCCGAACACTCCGACCTTCAATGGCAGCGTGTGCATGTCCATGCCAAGCTCGCCGGCGCGCTCGATGAGACGGAGGAAGTAGCTCGGTGTGCAGCATATTGCGGTAACGTTGAAGTCGCGCAACACCGTCAATTGGCGATCCGTATTGCCCCCGGAGGTTGGAATCACGGTGGCGCCAAGCGCTTCCGCGCCGTAATGGGCGCCAAGGCCGCCGGTGAAAAGCCCGTAGCCGTAAGAGTTCTGAATGACGTCCCCGTGATGCAAACCGTATGCCGCGAATGCGCGGACCATGACGTTCGACCAAACCTCCACGTCCTCGCGCGTGTACCCGACCACGATGGGTTTGCCCGTGGTTCCACTCGAGGCATGAAGCCGCACGATCTCCTCCATGGGACTGGCAAAGAGACCGAAGGGATACGTATCACGCAAATCATTCTTGACGTAGAGCGGCAGTCGTGCAATGTCGCCGAGTTCCGTGAGGTCGTTGGGATTCAGTCCGCGCTCCTGCATCCTGCTACGAAAGAGCTCGACGTGCTCGTAGGCGCGGGCTACCGTCGCACGTAGCCGGTCCAGCTGCAGTGCGTGCAGTTGTTCCGCGGCAAGAAAGTCCGGTCCGCTCAGCGGGTGAAATCGTTGCGCCGCTTCCATCGTCAAGGTCTTCATCGTCATGGGCCCCCCAACCCGGTCTCTAACCGCTCAATACCATATCATGCGAAACGGCGTCCCAGTCGAAAAACTTCGAGGTTCTGCGCCAGGGTATGCTGAGGGACGTGCGCGGCGATCGCCCCCTCCCAATGGTCCGGCTCGAAATCGAGGTGAACGCTCAGCATGCCGAGAATCGCCACATTGAAGTTGCGGGACGTCAGCGGCAGATCCCGGTCGTCCAACTCGTTCATGGGTCCGTGGATGACGGCCAGCGCGTGGGGCGTGATGAGGGTTCCCTTGGGGCGCAAGACGTAGCGATTGTGCTCGACCTGAGTCTCGTCCAGTGCGACCAGGAAATCCGCTTCGCCCTCGGGCACCATGGGGCTGAACACTTGCTGCCCGTACCGGATATCGCTGGTGACCGATCCGCCGCGCTGGCTCATACCGTGAATCTCGCTTTTCTTCACGTCGTGGCCGGCGCGAAACGCGCACGCGGCAAGGATGTCGGACGCCTTAATGACACCCATTCCCCCCAATCCTGCAATGACCACGTTGGTGACTGAATTCATACGCGATCCCTATTTCATTAACCGGCACGGTTGCCGCATCACGATTACGGTAAGCTCGTCTTTCGCCATGGCGGCCGCGAGCACCTGCTCCAACGCGCGCCCGTATTCGACCACCTCCACGTGGTCTACCCCCATCGCCCGTACCACGTCTTCCGGCAGGATCTGCCTTGCGGACCCGCGATTCAGCGCGTGTCCCGTCCCCGGGTGCTCCTGCAAGCCCGTCATGGCCGTGGTGCCGTTATCGAGGATGAGTACCACGTGTCCGGTCCGTGGCGGATTGTAGACCATTTCCGCGATGCCCGTGAGCCCGGAGTGAAAGAAGGTGCTGTCGCCGATGACACTGACGACGCGCCGCGCTTCTTCATCGCGCAGGGCATGGCGCAGTCCCAATCCAATCCCGATGCTGGCGCCCATGCAGAGCTGGGTGTCCATGGCTTCGTATGGGGACAATGCGCCGAGGGTGTAGCATCCGATGTCACCGGAAACGATGCAATTCAGCCGATCCAGCACGTTGAAGGACATGCGGTGCGGACATCCTGCGCAGAGTTCGGGCGGTTTACCCCCGGCGTGGACGGGTTCCGGACCGTCATCCGCGCGAATGATGCGCCGCACCCGTTCTACCGTGAGTTCTCCAAACCGGTATTGCTCCGGCTTATCCTCGACGGCAATTCCTGCCGTTCGCAGATTCTCGACGAGATAGGGGTCGCCTTCCTCTACCACGACGCAGCGTTCCACCGATTCGACGAAGGCACGGATGGTGTTTAGCGGGAGTGGAAAGGTCGTGCCCAACTTGAGTACTTTTGCTGCGGGGATCGCTTCCTGAACATGCATGAACGCGATTCCGGAAGTGATAACCCCCAGGGCTGAATCGCCGTCGATGACACGGTTCAGAGGCGACGATTCGTTTAATGCCTGCAAGTCGCGCAACCGTTGCCGCAAGCGTTTGTGGGCGGGCCGGGCATGGGCCGGAATCATAACCCGGCGCCGAATGTCCCGCCGGAAATCGGTGTCCGTTCCCGGGAAACGCTCGGCGCGGAATTGCACGAGAGATTTGGAGTGGCAGATGCGTGTCGTGACGCGCAGCAGCACCGGGAGCTGTGACTGCGCGGATAGGCGCATTGCCTCCCAGGTGAAGTCATAGGCTTCCTGCGCGTCGCTCGGCTCCAGCATCGGCACGCCCGCGGCTGCCGCATACCGGCGATTGTCTTGTTCGTTCTGGCTCGATGACATGCCGGGATCGTCGGCAGATATGATGACGAGCGCCCCATCCACCCCCGTAAAGGCCACCGAAAAGAAAGGGTCTGCCGCGACGTTGAGACCCACATGTTTCATGGTGACCAGGGCGCGTCCGCGGGCAAAGGCGACGCCAATGCCCACCTCGAGTGCGACCTTCTCGTTCGGCGCCCATTGCGCCTTTCCGCCGATGGCGCTCAAGCTTTCAAGGATTTCTGACGATGGCGTTCCGGGGTAGCCGGTCCCAAGCGTCAAGCCCGCGTGAAGTGCGGCATAGGCTACCGCTTCGTTCCCGCTGAGCAGGATACGGTTTTCCACACTGCCTCCCCCAAGGCGGTTGGTCCAGGGACAGTCACCAGCGTGGTGCGAGATTTGACACCTGGGCATGTGCTGCTGGGATCTGAAGGCGCCGGTGACTGTCCCTCGACCAACCGTCCGCTGGTCGAATCTACTCCCCCAAAGAACTACTTACTACCGATACAGGCGGTCCAACTCGCCATACAATTCCAACAGACGCTCCCGCGGAATCTGCGGCAGGATTTGTTGCCCCCCCACGAAGACCGCGTACGCGATTTCGGCAAGTTGACGGGCGCGATCTGCGTCCCCCGTAATCTCAAAAGCGATCTGGTTCAGATATTCCACTCGCGCCTGGTCGACCCGTTCCACATAGCGCGTGACCAGTGGAGAACTCATGGCCCAAGCACGCAGGTTCAACTCCAGCGGTGAGTCGTAAAGCGCCAAGGTCAGTTGTGTGAGATGACGCTGCTTCTCTTTGCTCGACGCTTGTAGGTCCGCCTGCTCGATGAGGCGGTGCGTCATCTGCTCTTCCCAATACTCCAGGAGCGCTTTAACGTACCCGCCCCGGTCTTTGAAATGGTGGTAGAACGAGCCCTTGGTCAAACCGACCCGTTGGGTCAGCTCGTCTATTGTCATACAGGCAGGCCCCGATTCCTCGAGCAGAAACAGCCCAGCCTGCAACCAGGGGGTTCGCTTATCTACGGTCATCGTATCCATACCATACGGTATGGTATGGTATTTTTCGTCAAAAGTCAAGCCCTGCGAGGTCGGCCCCTGAAATTTCTTCTTGACAGAATTTGCCTAGTTTGTCTAAATAGTACTCATGGCTGATATCCACGGAAATCTGTTACGCGGGCATTTGGAGGGCATGGTCCTTTCTGTCCTGGAACGAGGCGACGGGCACGGCTACGACATCCTCAAGCGGCTTCAAGACCTCGGCAACGGCGCACTTGAGCTTCGCGAAGGTTCGCTGTACCCCGCCCTCTATCGTATGGAGGAGGCCGGCTACGTTTACGCGCGTTGGGAAAGCGATAATTCGCCGCGCCGGGGTCCGCGGCGCCGAATCTATGCTCTGACCGAGAAAGGTCGCCGCGAGCTCTTGCGCAGCCGTGAAACCTGGCGTGCCTTCGCGGGCGTGGTGGGCCGCATCATGGAGGAACCAACATGAGATCGCTACGGGTACATGTCGAGCGCATCGTTCGTCCGATACGTGCGAGTGTTTTGCGCAAGAACCGGATGCGCGAGGAACTGCTCGGGCACTTGAAGATTGCTTTCGAAGAGGAGCGGTCTCGTACGCAATCGGACGCTGAAGCGGTGCAGCGCGCTGCGGCGCGATTGGGCGATCCGGACGCGTTGCGCGAGGATCTGCAACATTCGGTGCCGTGGTACGAACGCCTTGGGCATGTCCCGCTGCCAATTCGTCTTCAAGTGGAGGACTACGGCCTCGCACAGGTGTACGGCTGGCGCGCGTCCGCGCGTTTTGCCACCGAGATCGTGCTCATCCTCATCATTGGTGCGCCGCTCTTGTTTGGGCTGGCGCGGTTCGCCTTGTTCTTCGCGGGGGTGAACCGGCCCATCCGATTGGACTGGGAAAACGGACTGATGACCGTTGCGGCACTGCTGCTCATGCTCTGGGCATCGCTCTTCACCACGTTTTGGATGTCCGACCTGCTTGGGATTCGCAAGCGTCTCGCCCCGTGGAGCAACACGCCTGCCGTGGTCAAGGCCTGCTTCACAAACCTGCTTTGGATCGGGGCTATCGGGATGTTTCTCGTGGCGTCCACAATGTTCGCGGATCTCATTCAATCCCAACCGGGACCGGACAGCACGGCCATGATACTCCTGGCCGCACTGAAAGGAATCCCTCAAGGCCCCTGGCTCGGCGCGTTTCTGCTCCTGGCGCTGACGGCGACCATGACCATCGCCATGCGATTCGAGCGCCGGCAGTATCTTGAGTGGGGTTGCCTCGACGTCGAGAGCGAGTAACCGCTACGCCGTGAGACAGATGAAAGGTGAGCTGAAGCAGACTCAGGCTTCAAGTGCCCATGGATTCCGGTAGGATATGGAAGCGAGTAGCGCTTGCGCCTCATCGTCATTCGTGACGCGCTCGGCGGCGGGATCCCATGCGAGCGGGCGGCCGACCGCGTGGGAAACATAGGCGAGATGACCGGGGGTCACGGACCGATGCGCGGTCTCGGCGGGGGCGATGCACGGCTCGCGAGATTTGATGCAGTCCAGGAAGTTTCGGGCATGTCCGGGCGACGCATATGCTTTGACGGGACCTGGATCGAAGTCGTTCTCCAACCAACGCGGGTCGGATGCCTCTATCTTTCCGCGCGTCACGAATACCCAGCCGTCCTCGCCGATCCATTTCGTGCCGTCGCGATACTCGCTGGAAATGACTATCGAAATCCCGCCTTCATACTCGCAATGAATCGCGTACTTGTGCGGCGTGTTGTAGATGTCCGTCTCCGGATAGACCCATCCCACGGCTTCGACGCGCGTCGGCCCGCTCGCATCCATCCCAAGTCCCCAATGGGCGATGTCATTGTGATGGCCGATGAAATCCATGAGCACGCCCCCGCCGTATGCCGTATGCCCGCGCCACCAACGGTGATGGCGCGCGCGCATGTAGGGGAGCACTTCGCCAGGTCCGCACCAGAATTCATAGTCGATATGCTCCGGCGGGTCTTCAATCGTCATGTCGCCCATAGGTTCCGCGTAGCCCGGCGGCAGGCCGACTTCCACGCGCTGCACGTGGCCGATGTGACCGTTCAGCACCAGTTCCACGGCCCGCCGGAATCGCGGATCAGAACGCTGTTGCGAACCCGCTTGAAACACGGCGTTGCTTTTCACTACTTCGCGGTAGACGAGTTGGCCTTCGTGAAAGAAGTGGGTCAGCGGCTTTTCGCAATATACATCTTTGCCGTTCCGCAACGCTTCCAGCGTACACAGCGCATGCCAATGGTCCGGCGTCGCCACGACGACCGCGTCGATGTCGTCGCGCGCGCAAAGTTCACGGTAGTCTCCGTAGGTGTCGATCTTGGGGGATTCCGCATCAGGATTCTTCGCCGAGTAATAGCGTTCGATGGACGCCTTCGCCGGTTCGAGTCCGAAGGCTGTCCCCTCGCCCCAGGGTTTGTCGCGGTAGTGTAGCGAGTCCACATCGCAAACGGCAACGATCTGCGCATCGGTTTCCTTGATGAAATCGCCGATGAGGGCAAACCCGCGCGAACCGACGCCGACGATGCCGACAGTGATGCGTTTACTGGGCGCGTTCGGATTCTGGCCAAGAGTCGATGCCGGTACAATCAATGGACCGGCGGCGGCCGCGGCGGCGGTCTGCAGAAACGCTCTTCTTGTGGATTTCACGTTGGCACCTCCTGATTGCGGCGTCGGTTACCCGTGCGCGTTGATCGCACACCCCCTTCCACATACCATGGTCGGGTTACGAAACACCATTCGAGTCTGCGAAGTACGCCAACGCGTGTGAGGTCCATTGCATGTACCAACGAAAACGGACGATTGTCGTTTGCCTTATGGCGCTCCTTACTGGAGCGGCGAATGGTGAGCCGCTGCATGTGTATTTGACCTATTCCGGTGCGCCGGAATCATCGATTGATATCAACGTTATCATGCCGGAAAAGGTCGCTGCCGTCGGCGTCTACCTGGACACCGAGCCGTGCCACGAAAACCGCGGGAGATATCGTCACACCTTCGAGGCCGTCTATCAACCGACCGCCCTGGAGCTTGCCGATGAGCGGGCGCTGTACGCAGCCCAGATTACCGGGCTGGAGCCCGGCACTGCTTATCATTTCGTTGCGGGAGACGAAGAGTACGGCTATACGCGCGAATTGAAGTTCCGAACCCTTCCCGGAGGACCTGCTCCCTTTCGGTTCGTCGCTGGTGGGGACATGGGCGTTGACAACCGGGCGAAAGCGATACTGAAACAGGCCGGCAAAACAGACCCCGACTTTGCCGTGATCGGCGGCGATTTCGCGTACGCGGACGGCCTGATCGGCAACAGCGGCCTTTGGGATGCCTGGCTCACCAATTGGAACACTTGGATGGTGCGTACGGACGGTTTTCAAGTTCCTATTGTGGCGGCCATCGGAAACCATGAGGTGAACGATTACGAGGCTGACCGCGACGAGCTGCGCGCGCCGTGGTATCTGGGGCTGTTCGGACGCCAGTCGGATGAGGTGTATTTCTCGCGACCCGTCGGCGACAATGTCGTCTTTCTGATTCTCGACAGTGGGTATCTGAACCCGTTCGGCGACCGCCAGCAAACCTGGCTGGAGAACGAATTGGCGCGGTATCAAGACGTCCGTTACAAGTTTGCCGTCTATCACATGCCGTTGTATCCGGCGTTCACCGCGTACGACAGCCCGCGCAAGGTCGAGGCGCGCGAACTGTGGGGGACTCTGTTCGATCGCTATGGGCTAACCATCGGATTCGAACACGACGATCACGTGATGAAACGGTCTAAACCACTCAAGGGGGACGCCATCGTGGACGGTGGAACCGTGTACGTCGGGGACGGCGCATTCGGGCGCGAGTCCCGCAATGTGGACCGAGTTGTTCGATGGTATAACGAAGTTGAGGAGAGCGTTGTCCACTTCTGGCTTGTCGACGTCAACCCCGAAGGTCTACACCTTCGTGCGATTGACCGAGACGGAGAGGCTATCGACGCGTTTGAGATCCCGTAGAGCCTGGACCGCGACACCAATTTACAGTTCGCGTACGCGAATGTTCCGCCAACGCCGTTTCTTTCCCTCTTCCCGCCGTACACTCGACCGGCGTAGACTACGACTCCTTGAACTCGGACAAGAGCGCCTGGATGGTCGCTTTCGCGTCGCCGAAAACCATGCGGGTGTTTTCGTTGAAGAAGAGGGGATTCTGGATGCCGGCGAAGCCGCTGGCCATGGAGCGCTTCAGCACGAAGACGCTGCGCGCCTTGTCCACGTTGATGATCGGCATGCCGTAGATGGGGCTGGTTTCGTCTTCGCGCGCGGCGGGATTGACCACGTCGTTTGCGCCTATGACGATGGCTACGTCGACTGTGTCCATAGTCGGATTGATGTCATCCATCTCGACGAGTTGCTCGTACGGCACGTTGGCTTCGGCGAGGAGCACGTTCATATGCCCCGGCATGCGGCCCGCGACGGGATGGATGGCGTAGCTGACTTCGGCGCCGTTGTGCTGGAGGGCTTCGCCGAGTTCGCGTACCACGTGCTGCGCCTGGGCCACCGCCATGCCGTATCCCGGAACGAAGACAACGGATTGCGCCGCTTCGAGCACGAAATAGGCGTCTTCCGGCGACAACGACTTTGCTTCGCCCTGCGCGGCCGCGCCGCCTCCCGAAGTGGTCGCGGAGCCAAATCCACTAAATAAAACATTGCTCAGCGAGCGGTTCATGGCTTTGCACATGATGATGGTTAGGATGATGCCGCTGGCGCCGACGAGGGAGCCGGACACGATTAACACCGTGTTGAGGATGATGAAGCCGGCGGCACAGGCGGCCAGACCGGAATAGCTGTTCAACAGCGAGATGACGACGGGCATATCCGCGCCGCCGATAGGGATGGTGGCCATGACGCCCAAGATAAACGCGAGCACGACGGCCGCGATGAAGGCGGGATACATGCCGACGGGATCGATTACGTAGGCCACGCCGCAGCCGACCGCCGCGAGCACAAGCAGTCCGTTCACAATCTGCTGTCCCGCGAAGAGGACCGGCTTCCCGCTGATCCGCTCCGACAGTTTCAGATATGCCACCATGCTACCGGTAAAGGTGACGCCGCCGATGAGCACCGCAAGGTAGGTTGCGCCTGCGGTAAACGCGATGGGGGCGTCTCCAGCGATTCCTTCGGACCAGTCGGGTAGGGCGCGTTGATACTCCGCCCAGCCTACGAGCAGGCTTGCGATGCCGCCGAATCCGTTAAACAAGGCGACGAACTCCGGCATGGAGGTCATGGGCACGCGCATGGCGGAAATGCTGCCGATCGTTGCGCCGATGAGCACGCCGAGAACGATCCATTGGTACCCGATGATATGCTTGTCGAGCAGCGTCACCACCACGGCAATCAACATGCCCAGGGCGGAGATCATGTTCCCGCGCCGCGCGGTGGCCGGCGAACTCAGCATCTTGAGTCCGTAAATGAAGAGGACCGATGCGACGATGTAGCAGAGGGAGATGAGGGTGCTCATGCCTTGCCTCCCTTGTCCTTGCTCTTGAACATGGCCAGCATGCGATCCGTGACGAGGTAGCCGCCGACCACGTTGATGGTCGCGAACGCTACGGCCGCCGTGCCTAGCGTGAGGCTAAGCCAGCCGCTGTCCAATTCACCGGCGGCGATGAGGGCGCCTACGACGGTGATGCCGGAAATCGCATTGGATCCCGACATGAGCGGCGTGTGCAGCGTCGCCGGGACCTTCGAGATCAGCTCGAAGCCCAGAAAGATGGCCAGCACGAAGGTAAAGAGCAACAATATCATCATCAGTCGAATCCTCGGCCCGCTACTTGCCGGCCAGTACGTTTTTTAGCATCTCGCTGACGATAGCGCCGTCGTGCGTAACGAGACAGCCTTTGATAATTTCATCGTCCAGCTTCAACGCGAACTGCTTCGCTTCCTTGTCCCAGAACTCCTCGATCAGATTGCCGAGGTTGGACGAGTACATCTGGCTCGCGTGGACGGGGACGCGTCCCTCCAGATTGGACAACCCGACAATGCGTACCCCGTTCACCTCGACCTCCTTGTCGACTTCCACGCCTTCGACGTTGCCGCCCGTGTCCGCCGCGAGATCGATGATCACGCTGCCGGGCTTCATCTGCGCCACCATATCCTTCGTCACGATGACCGGGGCCTTCCGCCCGAACAGCTTGGCGGTAGTGATCACCACATCCGCTTGTACGCACACCTTGGCCATGGCTTCCCGCTGTTTGGCCTGCTGCTCCGGCGTGAGTTCCTTGGCGTAGCCGTCTTTTGTTTGCCCGGTTTCGCCTAGGTCGACTTTCACGAACTTGGCGCCCAACGAGGCAACCTGTTCTTCAACGACGGGTCGCGTATCGAACGCATCGACGCGCGCGCCGAGACGTTTCGCGGTGGCAATGGCCTGAAGCCCCGCCACGCCCGCGCCGATGATGAACACGCGGGAAGGCTTGATGGTGCCCGCGGGCGTCATCATCATGGGAAAAGTCTGGTTGAGCCGTTCTGCCGCCAGGATGACGGCAACATAGCCCGCGAGACTGGCCTGAGAACTCAAAGCGTCCATCTTCTGGGCCCGCGTAGTTCGCGGGATCATTTCCATGCTGATGGCGCTGACGCCCGCGGCCACGAGGGCGTCGATCAATTCGCGTTCATTAAAGGGATCAAGGAAGCTGACGTGAATGCAGCCGCGCTTGAGCTTCGCGACTTCTTCGAGCGGCGGTTTGCGCAGGCGAAGCACCATGTCCGCCGCGCCAAGCGTGGCGTCACGATCCGTGCTGACCTTGGCGCCCGCGGCCTCGTACGCGGCATCCGTATGACCCGACGGCGCGCCCATACCGGCTTCGACCGTGATCTCGGCGCCTTTGTCGACGAGGCGTTTGACATTTTCCGGGATCAGCGGAACGCGAAGTTCACCGGGATGGATCTCGCGAGGAACGAATATGTGCATGGATTTCCCCTGCCTGGACGCTCACATGTTGTGTGAGGACGAAACAAAAACGGAAACGCATTATAGGGGCTTTTGCGCGAGTTCTCAAACGGTGTTATCGGGCGGTCGTGTCGACGCGCGCAAAGACGAGCGCCGGCTCCGCGGTCGTGTTGAGCGCCGCCGCTACCCAACCGCCATCTCCGGATAGCGCGCAGGCGCGGCTCGTCCCGCCGTCCAAATGCGTCAATTGTGTGCGCGGATACGGCGCCTCGATGCCGAAAACCCAAAGCTGGTTGAAACCCTTGCGGTCGGACGCGACCCCGACAAGCGCGCCGCCGGACGGCAACCACGACACGTCCCAACCTGCCCCGAGTTCCATGGCAATCTGCCGGTCCATGGTTCGGACCAAACGCACCGTGGACTCACCCGAAGTCGGTGCAATCGCATAGGCGATCGTATGGCCGTCGGGGCTGAATGCGCGTTTTCCGAGGGACAGGTTGCCCCGCGCCAGCGGTTCGAGAGCTGCGGACGGCTCCCCGGCGGGGAGAAGCCACAACGAGCGATCGTCGGGCGCGTGGCTTCGTAGAAAGGCAATCCATTCGCCGTTGGGCGCGTATTGAAGGCCGTCGACCGGATCGCCACCTGGCGCGAGCTTCCGGCTAGTCATGGTTTCACCGTCCGGCTGCCGAACCCATTCCGTGAGTTCCGCGTTGCCCTGGGCATCGGCTGCGGCAGCCGCGAACCGTGTCCCGTCCGGATGAGGGGCAACGTGCGTTACGGTCCCAGGCACAACCGGCTCCAGCATCGCGTAGAGGTCTTCCCGGCAGGCCCGTTGACGCACCGGTGCGGAAGCGTTCGCGATCCCTAGGATGCTGGCATGCTGCGTTTCAGGATCCATTTCGCAGGTTGCGCTCCGTCCTTCCTGCCGGGTATTCGCAATCCCGGTGAGTTCCAGCCTGAACGCGGTTCGATCGCCGCCCGCAACGGACTGAACGGTGAAATCCGTGAGATTGAGAGGCGCACGCAGGACCCCGGGCGCTTCCTTACGGAATCGCGTAACCGCGGGATCGGCAAACCAGAGATTTGGATTGGTCATCTCCGGATCCCACGACGATACCAGGGACGCATCCGTTCCGGCGATCCATCGGGCGCCTGCGACGAGGCAGAGCACAAAGGTCACCAATGCCGTGCCGCACAACAGCCAGGAGCCGCGCGGGAGTCGGACCTTATAGGCCAACGGCGTCACACTCGCGAAACGCCGCCGCGTCCGATCGCTGGGCGTCACCGGGTCGATCCGCTTCTCGACGGTGCACCGAAACTCCGCAATGGCTGCCGACACGGAATTGTGCTTAACATCGAGCGGCATGCCGCGTCGTACCCGGTCGATGGCGTCGCGCACCGCATTACCATCGGGCGGGCGATGGTGCGGGTGTTTCTCGATCAACCAAGCCACAAGCCGATCCACGTCCTCGGCGAGTTCACTGCGATACCGGCGCAGTCGAGCCGGCGGGTCGGAAACGATCTTCCGAATCAGCTCGATGTTCGACCCAGCTTCGTAGGGGAGGCGGCCGGTCAACATTTGGAAGAGGAGGACTCCTAGCGAATATAGGTCGCTGGACCCCGTGAGTTCGCCGTTCTTACAACGCTCCGGCGACATGTAGTGCGGCGTGCCGAGACGGGACCCATCCACCGTCAGATTGTCGTCCATGGTCAGGATCTTCGCAATGCCGAAATCCGTCACGTACGCCTTGCCATCGTCGGCGATCAGGATGTTGGGTGGCTTGATATCCCGGTGGATGACGTGGGATTCGTGCGCGCAAGCTAACGCAGACGCCACCTGCGCCGCAATATCGAGGGCCTGATTGCAGGGCAATGCCGATTCCCGTTGCATGAGCGTGCTCAGGGGAATCGCGTCGATAAACTCCATTGCGATATAGGGCGTACCGTCGGCGTTGCCTACGGCGTAGATCTGCACGATGTTGGGATGATCCAGGCAGGCCGCGGCTTTTGCTTCCCGGCTGAAGCGCGACACGATCTGCGGCTGGGAACGGAGGTCGTCGCGCAGTACTTTGACTGCCACGATGCGATCCAACGACAGGTCCAGCGCCCGGTAGACGATGCCCATACCTCCGCGGCCGACTTCTTCGAAGATCTCGTAGTTGCCCAGAACGTGCCGCGCGGGCGCCGGGCCTCCGCAGTCATACATGGTTCACTTCCTCGTCGATCATGGGTTCACCGTTTCGACCTGGCCGGTGGCGCTTGCCATGCGGGTGCGTTTTCCGGGCTGGCGGATGAATACCACGGACTGTTCAGAACGCCGGTTGGTGATGACGGCGATCCAGCGTCCATCCCTGGACACGGCGGCGCTGCCACGGATTCCATCTTCCAAACTCGTCAGGGGCTCGGCGTTGAACGCTTCGCCCGTGCGACGCATCAGGTACACCTGTGCCGGATCACCCATGGACGCGACAAAACCTTCGCGGGATGGCAGCCACGCGTCTATCCCCACGCGGCCATGCCCAGGGCGGGCGACGACCGCGCCGGTGTGTGTATCGATGACACGGAGTTCGGCTTCAACGCCTTCTGGACCGTAGACCGCGGCAACCGCCAACTCGCCGTCAGGACTCAGCGCAACGTCTGTGTCCAGTTGGCCCACGGAAAGCAGCACTCCGGCAGAACCCGGTTCGCGCGGGATGATCCATAGTTCCCGGCTCTTGTCCGTGGTTTCGCGCATGTAGGCGATGCGGTCGCCTTCGGGCGTGTATTGGATGGTTCCCGGCACAATCGCATGGCTCAATGTGGTAAGGCGGGTTTCGACCGGCTCAGACGCGGAATTCTGAGAAACCTCTATCTCTGCAAGGTAGGTTCCGCCATCGGCGTCTTCGAGGGCGACACAAAGATACCGGCCATCTGGGTGGAGCGCCACGGACGGCGAGTTGTACGACCTGTCCATGGAATTCGCGCCGTAGGCAATCGCGCCCCGGTAGATGGGAACATTCAGCGGCGCAGCCGCTTCGAGGGCCTGGACGAGCAACTCCGTTTGCGCGTTTCCCGACGCGTCTGAAGTGCGAAACATCAGTAGCGAATGGGAAAGTGGTTCATTTGTCGTAGTGTGGATTTCGTAACCCATGGACACAGGATGCCACTGGGCCGGCGTAGCTGCGAGCGGCGCATGGGGGGCGTACAGGCTGAACCCTTCTTGCGTGCCGGGCACCACAGACAACAGCCCCGTCGCGCCGTGCAAGAGCGAGCCCGGGCGGCCTTCCGCTTCCACCAGCAGGGATTCCCCCGCCCAACGCAGCCGCGTGAATTGGAATCCATCCAGGGTCGCGGAGGCGCGCAAGCCGCCTTCGGCTTCATCGCTGAACCGCAACGCGGTCAAGGCCGGTGCGGGTGTGTGGCCGTGCGCTCCATGGCCCATCACACCAAAAGCCAATCCGACTACGAGGACCGCTGCCGCTGAAATGGCGGCTGTCCACCGCAGGGATGGACGTTGGTACCAATTGCCCTCTGATGCGTCGTGGCCAGTGGTGGTTTTTCCCTGTTGGGGGACGGGAGTCATAAGCCGCAGATTCGATTCGACGGCCTGCTCGCGCACGAAAGCGGACAGGGCCTCGGGTACGACGGAGCGCCCTCCTTCTTCCGCACGGATACGTTCGATGGTCTTGGCGACCTGCACCGCGCTTTTGGGCCGAGCCGCCGGTTCCTTCTGCAACAGATGCGCCACCAACCGCGCTACGTCGTCGGGGATCTCGGGATTGAGCTTGTTCAATCGCGGGGCGTCGTCGGAAAGAATTTGCTTTACCAGCGCCTGCGGCGTCTCCGCGCGGAAGGGCGCATGACTCGCCATCATCTGAAACATGACTACTCCGAGGGAATACAAATCCGTCGATGGACTCAGATCGGCGCCTTCGCACTGCTCCGGCGACATGTAGGTGGGGGTTCCAATAACACCACTCATGCCGCCTGCCTGCGCCTCGAGGGTAGCCACGCGGGCGATGCCGAAGTCCGCAAGACGAACCCGGCCCTGGCGGTCCAGCAGGATATTTGCCGGCTTGACGTCGCGGTGAATGACGCCCGCCGCGTGCGCACAGTCCAAAGCCTGGGCCAACTGTGCGCCGACGTGAAGCGCCGCCTGCCAGGAGACCGTGCCCTTCCGGCGTAGGAACCGGTCCAGCGATTCGCCCGCCACGTATTCCATGGCGATGTATGGCGTACCCGACTCGACGCCTGCGGAATAGATACGCACGATTCCCGGGTGGCGCAGGGGTGCGGCGGCCTGGGCTTCACGGTAGAAACTGCGAACCATGGCAGGGTTTCTGGCAAGACTTCCCAACAGAACTTTCAAGGCGACGGGACGGTTGAGGGCGGTGTCCTTGGCGAGGTATACGGTTCCCATGGCGCCACGGCCAATCAGGGCCTGGACTTGGTACCCGCCAAGCGCGGTGCCAAGCAGCGAAGCGTGGCCCACGCCGCCTACCAGATGTGGTGCATTCGCCATGGCTTGATCCGCATGATGTTGTGTTTTTTCGGCATCATGGGCAATTTAGCAATAAATGCTAATTTTGTCAAGTATTTACTTGAGCTTTTGGGAAACCCGAGGCCGGGTTGGGGGAAAATGTCGTAAGGCCATTGACTATATGAGTTTATATTGGAAGGGTGGTGACACCGTCACGACGAGCTGGAATCCGGTTTGCGCTTCAGCTTCTCCAGCAGCCGCTCTTCGACATCCTTCGGTACAAAGTCTTTCAGGCTGCCCCCGAAAAGGGCAATTTCCCGGACGATTCGGGAGCTAAGCAGCAGGTAGCTCTCACTGGGCATCAAGCAAACGGTGTCGATGGTGGGATTCAGTTTCTGGTTGGCGATGGCCATAGTAATTTCGTATTCGAAATCCGAGACGACGCGAAGCCCCCGAACCAACGCAATGGCATTGCGCTGGCGCGCAAACTCGGCCGTCAGGCCCCGGAATGAGGTGACCTCCACGTTGGAGTACGTCTTCACAATATCGGTCAACATCTCGATGCGTTCTTCGACCGTGAAGAGCCCCGCCTTTTCCGAATTGCGCGCGACGGCGACGATAAGCGTGTCGAACATCTTTGCGGCGCGTTGAATGAGATCGATGTGTCCAAAGGTGGGGGGATCAAAACTGCCGGGATAGACGGCAATACGGTCGGCCATGATAAACGAAACTCCCTCTACCGCGTGTTGCATTGCGGATGGCTGATTGGATTGACACCCGTTGGCGTAGCCTACTCCCAATCGCACGACATTCGCAAAGGTGACCGCCCAGCGATCGGACCGATCCGACCGATCGGTCCGATCAGTCCGATCTCTTACAAATCCGACAAATCGCCGGCCAAGGCTTTCGCCAGTGCCGCTTGGTACACCTGTGACGCCGAGACGCCCTTCTCGCGCGCAACGGTGCGGCAGTCTTCGAACTCGGGTGCGGCGACCGTGCGCTGCCCCTGAAAGTGGCCGATCTTCACCCGTACGTCTCCCCACTCGGTGTGGGCCCTTTTCCATTCGCGGCTGAGCGTGATGCGCTCTTCGCGACGCATCCGCACGCCGAGGGTCGTTGAACTGCGGAACAGGATAGCCGTCATGGCTTGCACCTGCGCGTCATCGCATAGCACGGTTACGATATGGGCCGGCCGACCTTTTTTCGCGAGCACCGGTGTGAGAAACGCATCCCGCGCACCGGCCTCTAGTAGGTCGTTGACCAGTTCCGGGAGCAGTTCGGGGTTCATGTCATCGATATTCGTTTCCAGCACCGTGATGGATTCCGTCCCCGACCGCTCCGCAATGCTTTCGCCCATGACGACGCGCAGCACGTTGGCCCGGTCTTCGAGATCGCGCGTTCCGCTGCCGTACCCCATTTTCTCCACACGCATGACCGGCATGGCGCTAAAGGACGCGACAATTTGGCCGAGCAATGCGGCGCGCGTGGGGGTGACCAGTTC
>CAZWDH010000006.1:12319-47698 GCA_964632865.1 uncultured Nitrospiraceae bacterium | reverse complement strand
GGAGGCCGCATTGCGCACGGCGCATTACCTCCTGACGGGAACTGAACTCGAAAACCTGAAGGTCGATGCGGTCCGCGGGTTGAAGGGGCAAAAAGAGGCGCGCGTGAAGGTCGGCGATCTCGAAGTGGGCGTTGCCGTGGTGAGCGGGCTTCAGAATGCACGCCGGCTGCTCGATGATATTCGCAACGGGCGAAACGATCTGCACTTTATCGAAGTCATGACCTGCCCCGGCGGGTGCATCAACGGGGGCGGACAGCCTTTCGCCACCGACGCGGACGCGGTAAAAGCGCGCATGCAGGCGCTGTATACCATCGACCGGGACGAACCGATTCGCACCTCGCACAGCAACCTGGGCGTGAAGCGGTTGTACGAGGAGTTCCTCGGAGAACCGCTCAGCAAAAAGAGTCACCACCTTCTCCACACGCACTACGTGGAGCGGGACGTGCTGGTGTAGGTAGACCTTATGAACGAAGCTGCGAAGATACCGCTAGTAACGACGATCCCGGAGCGATGCCGGGTCTGCTACACCTGCGTGCGCGAATGCCCTGCGAAGGCCATCCGCATCGCGGTAGGTCAGGCGGAGGTGTTGTCGGACCGGTGTATCGGATGCGGCAAGTGCGTGCGGGTGTGCAGCCAACACGCGAAGCAGGTGTACGATTCGACCCAGGAGGTGGCGGCCATCCTCGAGAGCGGGGCCAAGGTCGCCGCCATCATCGCGCCGAGTTTTCCCGCCGAATTCACCGAGTACACGCCCGGTCAGATGGCCGGCGCGCTGGCGGCGATTGGATTCGATCTAGTGTGTGAGGTGGCGTTCGGCGCCGACCTGGTTGCGGCCGAATACAAGCGCCTGCTCGATCGCGAAGACGGCAAACGGTACATCGCGACGACCTGCCCGGCGATTGTCGCGTACGTGGAACGGTATTGGCCGGACCTCGTGCCAAACCTGGCGCCGATCGTATCGCCCATGGTTGCGGCGGCGCGGGGTCTTCGCGCCTTGCACGGCGAGGACCTCCACATTGTCTTCATTGGGCCCTGTATCGCCAAGAAGGGAGAACTGACCGGCGATTCCGTGCGCGACGACGTCGATGCCGCGCTGACCTTTGTCGAGCTGCGCGGGCTGCTTGCTCGGGCAAACCTCGCGCCCGCGACCGTGGGAACGCGCGAATTCGATCCGCCGCGTCCCGGGTTGGGAGCCTTGTTTCCCATTGGCCGGGGGTTGTTGCAGGCGGCGGATCTCTCCGAGGATTTGCTTGAGGGCGACGTGGTCGCCGTCCAAGGCGGAGAGGAATTCGTTCCGGCGATCCGCGAGTTTCAATCCGGAACACTGGACGCGCGGTTGCTCGAAGTGTTGGCCTGCGAAGGCTGCATCATGGGCCCGGGCATGAGTACCGGCGCATCGCTCTTTGATCGGCGCAGCCGGGTGAGCCGGTACGTGCGGGAACGGGTGAACGGCAATCCGCGCGGTGATGTCGATCTTGCGCCGCTGGGTTCTGTGGATTTGTCCCGTTGTTTTCAGGCGCAAGACCGGCGCATCGCCGCGCCGTCGGACAACGAGCTGACGCGCATCCTCGCACGCATAGGCAAGCACTGCCCTGATGACGAATTGAACTGCGGCGCCTGCGGCTATTCCACGTGCCGGGAGCATGCGATTGCGATCTACAAAGGGCTCGCAGAGAGCGAGATGTGCTTGCCCTACGCGATCGACCAGTTGCGGACGACGGTACAGGACCTGGCGGAATCCCATGAAGAGTTGGCGCGCACGCAGGAAGCCCTGCGGCACTCCGAGCGGCTGGCCAGCATGGGGCAACTCGCGGCGGGCATCGCGCATGAGCTGAACAACCCTCTCGGCGTCGTCTTGATGTTCGCGCACATCCTGCGCGACGAGCATGCCAAAGACCCCGAGTTCTCCGAAGATCTGCAGATCATCACCGAGGAAGCCGACCGTTGCAAGAAGATCGTTGCGGGTCTCTTGCACTTCGCGCGCCAGAACAAGGTGCAGTTCCGGAGCGTCGATGTGCCGGATCTGGTAGATCGTTGTCTTGCGGTCATGCGGCCGCCCGATGGTGTCGCCGTTTTCGCGGATCATCGTATGACAGCAGACCGCGCGGAGATCGATCCGGACCAGATCACCCAGGTGTTGACCAATCTTGTCAACAACGCTTACGCGGCGACGCCACCCGGCGGTTCGGTGACGGTAACGACTGAGGAAGAAGGCGACCAGATCCGGATCGTTGTGGCTGATACGGGCACCGGCATTCCGAAGGAGAACGCAGCGAAGGTGTTCGAGCCCTTCTTTACGACCAAGCAGATCGGAAAAGGGACGGGTTTGGGGTTGGCCGTCACATACGGCATCGTGAAGATGCATCGAGGCGATATTCACGTGGAATCGAACGCCGATCCGAACAGCGGTCCGACCGGGACTACGATCACGGTGACCCTGCCGCGCAAGGCGGAACGGCAACAACAAGAAGCGATTGGATCAGGGAAATGAGCGGAACGAAGTCACGTACCATCCTGCTCGTCGATGACGACGAGGATTTTGTGTATCAACAGAAGGTCCAGCTTGAAGCGCTGGGATACCGTGTGGTGACGGCGGACAGCAAGACTGCCGCCGAGCGCGCTTTGTCGAGTGCCCGGCCGGACTTGGCGGTTGTCGATCTGATGATGGAGGACATGGACGCGGGTTTCAGCGTGTGTCATAACATCAAGAAGAAGGACAAAAGCATTCCGGTCATCATGTGCACGGGCGTCGTCAGCGAGACGGGGTTGGAATTCGATGCGGTGACCGGGGAAGAACGGGCTTGGGTCAAGGCCGACGTGCTGCTGTCCAAACCTGTGCGGTTCGAGCAACTGAAACGGGAGATCGACCGGTTGCTGGCGGACTAGGTCCGTTGCCGGGGTGGCAGCATGGATACCCTTCGAGTACTGGTCTGCGATGACGAAGCCGGGATGCGGCTCGGTGTCGAGCGCGCATTGCGGCACTTCACCGTGCGCGTGCCGGACGTGGACGGGGAGGTGCACTTTACCGTCGAACAGGCGGAGAGCGCGGAGCAGGCGCTGGAGATCATCGAAGCGGGCGCGCCGGAGATTCTGTTGCTGGACCTGAAGCTGCCCGGGATGAGCGGAATCGAGTTGCTGGAGCGGATCAGCCCGCGCCACCTAGACATGCTGGTCATCATGATCAGCGCGTACGCGTCCATTGACGTGGCCGTTCGCGCGACCAAGCAGGGGGCCTACAACTTCCTCGCCAAACCCTTCACGCCCAGCGAACTCAAGGACTCGCTGCGGCAGGCGGCGGAACACCTCATCGTGGCGCGTCAGGCGCGCAAGCTGGCGCAGGAGAAGCGGCGCGTCCGCTTTGAGTTCATATCCGTGGTCGCTCACGAGTTAAAAGCGCCCATCAATGCTATTGAGGGCTACCTCAAGATCATGGCGACGCATGCGGCGGGCGACGATCCGGCCGTGTACGACCGCATGGCCGAGCGCAGCATTACGCGGATTCATGGCATGCGCAAGATGATCGAGGACCTCTTGGACATGACCCGCATCGAGTCCGGCCAGAAGAAGCGCGAGATCACGACCGTGGACGTGTGCGAGGTTGCGCATCTCGCCATGGAAACCATGATGCCGGATGCGAGCGAGCGGAATATCACGCTGGAATTCAGAGGGCCCGACTCGTTGCCGATGTCCGCCGACCGGGGCGAGTTGGAGATCATCCTGAACAATCTGGTGTCCAACGCGGTGAAGTACAACCGCGATGGCGGACGGGTCGAAGTCGTGGTAAAGAACCTGGATGAACGCGTGCAGATCGCGGTATCCGATACGGGGTTTGGTATAGCGCCAGACGATGCGAAGAAGCTGTGCAACGATTTCGTGCGGCTCAAGAACGATCGCACGAAAGGCGTGCTTGGCAGCGGCCTTGGATTGTCCATCGTAAAGAAGCTCGCACTCATGTACGGCGGGGACGTGGGCATCGACAGCGAAGTGGACAAAGGCAGCACATTTACGGTGGAACTGCAGCGGGGCGGTATCGCGACATAAGTTCGCTTGCCATCAGTCGATCTCTCCCGACTTAAGACAATTCTCTTCATTGGCACGTTACCTGCCGCGCATGCTATGGTGCCCTGCGTCTACAAGGTAGAACGGAGAAATTTCCTATGCTTTACCTGCGAGCTTGGGCGGTGTTGCTGACGGCGGCTGCGTTTGGCGCCAGAGGAGCAACTGCAGAACCCGTTTACCTGCCGCCCGCACTACACGAAGTAGCCGACGGCCTGAGGTCGGTATTCGACGCAATCGATGCAAGTATGCATGAGGCCGCCGGAAAGCTGTCGGAAACGGGGATCGACGGCGAAGAGGCGCGCGCCGTGTTGAACGAGCTTCTAGCCGCCCATCCCTACGCCGTGGACGCGTGCACCGTGAACCCCTGGGGCCGAATCGTGGCAGCGGAGCCCGAGGAGTACCGGGTCATTGAGGGTCAGAATATCCGGCGTCAGGAGCAGATGCGGCGTCTGTACCAGACCCACGAACCCGTGATGAGCCTGGTGATCGACACGCTGGAAGGTTTCCCGGCAATAGATATCGAGCATCCAGTCTTCAATGAGGACGAGATGTTGATTGGGTCGGTCAGCCTGCTCATTCGACATGGAGATTTTCTAGCAGACGTCATTGGCCCGCGCGTTCAGGGAGAACCGGTCGACATCTGGGTGACGCAGAAGGACGGGACGGTGCTTTTCGGCGCCGATGCGAGCCGAATCGGCACGAACGTGCTTACCGACGACGTCTATCGCGCGCAGGGTCCACTGCTCGGCGTGGCGCAGCAGGTTTCAGTGCAGCCCAGCGGCGCGACGACCTATGAGTTGCCGCGTCCGGAAAGCGACGAGCGCATCAAGCGGAGTCTCCACTGGACCTCGGTGGATCTGTACGGGACCACGTGGCGTGTGGCCATGGTCCAAGTAATCGAGGGCGAGGATGCAGCGGCAAAGGGGGAGTTCGACGATCTGCAGCTGATGTTCGCGCGCGACGCGTTGAAGAGGGCCTGCGAACGGTCGCTCGTGCGGCGCTACATGCATGGCGACAACACGGTGGGTATGCGCCGCATTCTGGAAGGGTTTCACGCCGCTCACCCGTTCTTGTATTCCGTTCAGTGGCTGGACGGCGCGGGTGTCACTCGTTTTGGGTACCCGGAAAGCAACAGTCTGAGCGATTACGACCACAACTCGCTGCGGAATCCACGGGATCAGGAGTTTCTCGATGCTCTCGAGTCCGGCGAGGAGCACTGGCTGGTTAAGGAACTGGTTGAGGGTGGCGAAGGCGTGATCTACATGTGCCCGGTGAAGTCGGAAGACACGATCCTGGGTATGATCTACTTCATTTCACTGTTGCGTCCCGAGCACGATCAAGAGCCGTCTGCGTCCCCGTAAGCGCGGGATCGAAGTCTGCGATGGCCTGGGTCAGCAAGTCGGGCCGATCCGATAGAATACTGTCGACGCCCGCCGCCAGGATCTCCCGCATGCGGGGGAGATCGTCGATGGTGTGGAGTTGCACCTTGATTCCCTTGCCGCGAATCCGCTGCAAGTCCTCCATGAAAATTTGGAACTGGGGGAGCATGCCTTCGTCGAGGGAAAGCACTTTGTTCGTGGGCGTGTAGTTGTCCCAGGCCTCGCTCCGCAAGGCGGTCAGTAAGGCCGCGCCATCGGTGAAGTCGTAGCACGTCGGCAGTTCGGGCGCCAGCTCACGCACCCGCGCCATCGTCTCAGGCTTAAACGACGCGATCAGCACGCGATCGATCGCGCCCTGTTCCCGCAAAATCCGCAGGCCCGCTTCGGCCAGCGCCGGCTCGCCTTTGAACTCAACGAGGAAACGGGACTCCGGGAGCGCCGCTAAAACCTCTTCGAGTGTCGGCACCTGGATTCCCTTCCCGCGATACGGGAACGTCGCGCCACCGTCTCGGGTGAACTGGTACCCCGCGTCGAGTGCTTTTGTCTCAGCCAAGGTCATGGCCGATATCGCCCCGGTTCCATCGGTCGTGCGGTCGACGGTCGCGTCGTGCATCAAAACCACTGCGCCATCGGCGGTCAGGCGGGCGTCGGTTTCGAGAAGGATCCCGGGAAACTGGGCGGCCGCTTGTTTGAACGCTTCGATCGTGTTTTCAGGCCACAGATCGGCGCCGCCTCGGTGGGCACCGAGGAGTATCGGCTTCGAGAAGAAGTGGTCTGAGCCGTCCTCGGCGGTGGCGGCGACGGGCTGCGCCGCCGCCAAGAAAAGCAGTATGCCGATAGTGAGAATCTGAACCATTTGGTAAGCCTCGCGTTGCGCACCAGGAATGACCGGCCCTCATGATAACAGTCCGTCGTGAGATTTATGTAAAGGGCAAGCGGTAGAGGGAGCGCGGCAACCTCTTCCAGATGCGGACCGCCGGGTGTTCGAGTGGTACCACCGTCTGACGCGGGTGACACAGGAATTGACAGGACAGGCCGCCTGTGTTCTACTAACGCTCCGGGTTGTACCTACCGGTAAACCCGCGCTGCAAGCTGCAAGGTTCGAGATGTGAGGCATTGGTTGTATGGTACATCGGGTATTTCTTGTCGTTTTGTCCATTGGAGTGGCTTTCGGGGGGGTGGCGCATGGCGCGGATGCCACGCTGATTCCCGGTTACCGGATTGAGGACGGAACCTACGTCCCAGAGGAACCCTACCGCGAAGGTCAACCTAAGGTAACCGGTCTTCAACTCCCGTTCCCGCAGATGCCTTCTCTCGAAGCCAACCCCATGACGCCGGAAAAGGTCGATCTGGGCAAGCTGCTTTACTTCGACCCTGTGCTCAGCGGGCCCAATACGCTCTCCTGTGCGACGTGCCATCATCCGGACCACGGATTCGCGGACGGGCGTCAATTGGGAATGGGCGTCGGCGGTGTGGGCATCGGTCCCGACCGTGCGGGGGGTGCGGTGCTAAAGCGGCACACGCCGACCGTTTGGAATGCGGCGTACAGTCACCTTCAATTCTGGGACGGGCGCGCGACCGATCTCGAGGATCAGGCGGGCAACCCCATTACCGCGCACGATGAAATGGCGCAGGACCCCGACGAACTGGTTCGCGAATTGCTCGCCATCCCGGGGTACGTTGAACGATTTGGCCAGGTATTCGGAGGTACTCCCGAGGAAGCCGTTACCTTTGAGAACGTAAAGAAGGCGATCGCCGCATTCGAACGTACGATTGTGTCCTTCAACTCCCCATTCGACCGCTACACCCAGGGCGACATGAATGCACTCACGGAAGAAGAGAAGCGCGGCCTGAAATTGTATCGCTCCGTGAAGACGCGTTGCTTTGAATGTCACCGGTTCCCGCATTTTGCGGATGACACGTTTCGCGTGATTGGCGTGCCGGACCTGGACGGGCAAGCGCCGGACATTGGCCGGGCCGAGGTGCTGGGACAGGGCCCCCAGTTTGCCTTCAAAGTACCCACGTTACGCAACGTCGAACTCACGGCCCCGTACATGCACAACGGCGTCTTCGCCACGCTGGAGGAGGTCGTCGATTTCTATGCCAAGGGCGGGGGGCGTCAATTCAAGGATCCCGTTCCCGGCATCGACGACAAGATCGGGAAGTTCACCTTGACGGAGCAGGAGAAATCCGACCTGGTCGCGTTCCTCAAGGCGTTGACCGATACCTCGCTCCAGCCGGATCCGCCGGCGGAGGTGCCGTCGGGGTTCCCTGTCGTCACCGTGTCGACCAAGGCCATGGACCCGATTCCACCGGTTCAACTGGCGTCGGCGGGGACAGCCGATGACGCGCGCCTCACGCGCACCCCAAATGTAAGCGACAACGCGTTGCCATCCACGAACCAGTTCGCGGACCTGTTTGCAGCTTCGGTCACGACGCAATCTACCGATGCGCCACAAGCCGTCTCCGGCGTTACGTTCACGATCGAGCCGGGTCAATCGATCCAGGCTGCCATTGATCGCGCGCAATCGGGCGACCGTGTCGAGGTGATGCCCGGCGTTTACCATGAAGAGCTGATCGTCGATAAACACGGCATCAGCCTCGTGGGCCGGAACGTGCTCGGCGAACGGCCCATCCTGGATGGGCAAGGCAGCATGGCTGATGCGGTGAATGTCTCGGGAAGCGACTTTCTTATCGAAGGCTTCATCATTCAGAAGTATGCCGGGAACGGCGTAACGGTCAATAAAGCGACGAACGTGACGTTCCGTAATCTGACCTTGATCGACACCGGCGTATACGGCGTCTATCCCGTCGAATGCCGGGGCGTGCTCGTCGAAGGCTGCACGGTTACCGGAATTCAGGACGCCGGAATCTACGTGGGCCAGAGCCGCGACATCATCGTACGGAACAACGAAGCCTACAAGAATGTCGCCGGGATCGAGATCGAGAATTGCGTCAACGCACTCGTGGAGAACAATTCTTGCCACAACAATACCGGCGGCATGCTCGTGTTCGTGTTGCCAAACAATCCCTCCAAGGTGGGTGACAACTGCCGCGTCATCAACAACCGTATCTTCGACAACAACGGGCCGAACTTCGGCAAGCCCGGCTCCATCGTGGAGTCCATCCCTCCGGGTATGGGACTGATTGTCATGGCGGCGGATCGTACCGAGGTCACGCAAAACACGATCACCGGCAACGACACCTACGGTATCGCCGTGATCGGGTTGGGCTCCTCAACGGCGTCGCAGGATTTCGCTTCCCACGAATTAGACGTGGAACCGAACAGCGACTTCACAATCATCCGGGACAATCGCATCGCGGACAACGGTGAGAATCCTTCCGAACGATTCCGGAAGGCATTTCCGGACTTGCCAGGCGGTGACATCCTTTGGGACGGCACCGGAGAAGGCAACGAATTTCTCGAAGCGCAGGGATTGAAAACCATGCCGCCCGACCTCTTGGGCAAATCAGACAATAAGCTGGCCACCAACAACTAGGGGATCCTGCATGAGCAACGCAAGACTCGCGACTACCATGACGATGGCAATTCTTGGCGTCTTTATTTGCGCGCACTCCGCGGGGGCCGAAGGGATGACGTTGACCGTGCGCGCCGGCCAATCCATTCAGGAGGCCGTCGATCGCGCACAACCGGGCGATCGCGTGGAAGTGCATCCCGGCGTCTATTACGAGGACGTGACCGTTGAGCGTAGCGGGATTACGTTGGCGGGGGTGGAAAAGAACGGCGAGTGGCCGGTCTTTGAAGGCAAGAACGAACTCGCCGATGCCGTGCAGGTGTCCGGCGCGGACTTCACCATAGAGAACTTCATCATTCGCAACTACCAAGGCAACGGAGTCGTCGCGAACAAAACGCGCAACGTCACGTTTCGGAACCTCACCGTTGACAATGCCGGCCTCTACGGCGTGTACCCCGTGGAGTGCGAAGGCGTTCTTGTCGAGGGCTGTGTGGTCAGCCGCATCAGCGACGCGGGGATTTACGTGGGGCAAAGCCGCGACATCATCGTGCGCAACAACGAAGTTTTTAACAACGTCGCAGGCATCGAAATTGAGAACAGCGTAAACGCCATCGTGTCGAACAACAGCGCCCATCACAACACGGGCGGCATCCTCGTGTTCGTGCTGCCGAACAACCCCTCCAAAGTGGGCGACAACTGCCGCGTGATCAATAACCGGATCTGGTCCAACAACCACGAGAACTTCGGCAAACCCGGGTCGACCGTTTCCCACATTCCGCCCGGCACCGGTATTCTGGTCATGGCCGCCGACCGGACGGAGATTACGCAGAACTGGATCGCCGATAACCAGACGTACGGCGTCACGGTCCTGAACGTCCATACCGGAAGCCCGGGCCTTGACCTCTCGCACGACTTGGATATCGAACCCTGTTCCGATCACACGGTGCTATCGGACAACACCTACCACAACAACGGGTACAAGGTTGCGCCGTCCTATGCGGAAGCGGGTGCGCCCGGTGGCGATATTTTCTGGGACGGTTCCGGCGAGGGCAACCGCTGGCTGGAGACGGCTGAGCTCAAGACCTTCCCGGAGGGCCTGCTCAAAGGCGGCGTGGAACAGGGCGGGTAACGCTTTCACTCCGATAGTTGAACGAGTTCGCGTGCCGATCGTTTTATACTAGGGTCAAGGTGCCTGCCGGAATGCCTGCAAGCATTCGACCCTGAACGGGAGACGAAACGATGAACGCGATTCGCGGGGTGACGTGGCTTCTATTGCCCCTCCTTCTGGTCGTTTCCGCGTATGGATTGGGGCAGGAAGAATTCGGCAATGCGCCTTTGGGCGAGCCGAATTACGCCGACTGGCCCGGCATCATGCCGACGATCAACCACGAAAGCCGCGTATACAATTCCTGGGTCAACGGCAACGAGTACTTCTGCTACCGCGGTGACGAGGCGGCGTTGAACGAAGTGCTGGCGCGTTTCGCCCAGAGCGAGTCTCCCGTGCGCGAGGTGTTTATCCTGCCCGGAGAAGGCGTGCGGAATACATTCGACGGCGTAGACCTTCACTACGACTGGATGTTGCACATCCAGGGCGGAATCAGTCGCGCCGTGTCGAACGAGGCCGTCGCGCTCGATCTGTATCCGACTCTGACCATCTATCCGCGCAACCTCTCGCTGGAGTCCATCAACCTGCCGGATGGCGTTACGGTGCTGGATATCCACGACCTTCGGGAGCGGTACGCACGGGCATTGAAGAGTGAGGACCAGGAAGTCCGTGGCTACGCGGCCTCGCGGTGGGCGGGCACAGATCCGTACAATCCCGATGCCGCGCGCGGCATCGCGGATTTGCTCCAGGACCGGGACGTTTGGGTGAAAAGCATGGCGGCAATTTCGCTGGGGCGACTCGGAACCTTGGCGGCTGCCTACCTCGAATCACTCGAGACTATCAAAGGCGCCCGGCCGGATGACGAGGTATTCGGGCGCGCCATAGAATCGATTGAGCGTGCCGATGCCCCGACTGCCGACGCGGTCGACCAATTCGCGCGTGAAACCGCCGCCATTCACGAGTTCGTTCAGCGACACCGCGTGGTCCGCCCATCGAGTGGTCCCGACCCCGTTCCGAGACCTCAGTGACCACTTCTGCCCAGCCAACATGCTGTCAGACTTCCGATTAGACTCCACCTCCGCAATTTGCTATGATCCCCCGGTGTGTCCCGCAAGGGCACTCCACAAACCAATCAACCACGTTTCGGTCGGGGCGTAGCGCAGCCCGGTTAGCGCACTTGACTGGGGGTCAAGAGGTCGCTGGTTCAAATCCAGTCGCCCCGACCATTTTTCTCTGCTATGTGGTGACAACTTCGTAGGTGGACGCGGTTTCCCAACTGCAGATCGGTGTTTAGTTTGGACCCGATTTCCCCAAACACTTATAATGCGGCATGGCTCTTTCGGCGGTAGTTCTGATTCCGTTCTTGGGGGCGTGCGTACTCCTGTTGCTGCGAGGCGCCAACCAAAAGCATTACCCTCGGTTGGCTCAGGCCACGGTGGTCGTGTCGCTGCTTCTTCTTGGGTTTTTGACCTGGAAGTGGAACGGAACAGACCCTCTCGTATTCAAGGCACGCTGGATTCCTCAAGTCGGTCTTGACTTCTCCTTGTGGCTGGACGGCCCGGCTTTCTTTTATGCGTGGCTCATTTTCGGCATCGGACTGGTGGTCCTCCAATACTCCGGAAACTACATGCGGGAGGACGACGCCCCGCAGAGGTTCTACGCATCACTTCTAGCCTTCATTGGATCAATGGCCGGCCTGGTGTTGGCACGCAATTTGGTGCTTCTGTTCGTGTTTTGGGAACTGACTTCGCTGACGTCGTTTCTTCTCATTGGACATTGGCGTGAGAAGAAGGAGGCGGTGCTCGGCGCGCAGCGGGCCCTGCTGGTGACTGGCCTGGGCGGACTGAGCCTGATGGCGGGGATCGGGGTACTGTCTCGAATTGGGGCCGATCTCGGTATTGACTCCTTTTTGGAATGGGACACCCTATGGGCGCACGCGCCGAAGATCCTGACTCACCCCGCCGGCCCGACGGCCCTCGTGTTGATGTTGATCGGCGCTTTCGCGAAGAGTGCCCAATTCCCATTCCATTTTTGGCTGCCGGGGGCAATGCAGGCGCCTACGCCCGTCTCTGCATTACTCCACGCCGCGACGATGGTCAAGGCGGGGATCTTTCTGATCGGCCGCCTCTATCCGATATTCAATGAGAGTATCCTCTGGCTTGTGCTCGTTGGCGGGGTCGGTGTCGTAACGATGCTGGTGGGCGGCTACCTCGCCGTCTTCAGTCGCGATATCAAGCAGTTGCTCGCTTATTCCACCGTTAGTCAGTTGGGGTTGTTGGTTGCTTACTACGGGTTTGGTTATCGGGGCCTGGCGCGCGACGAGTTGCTGCGGCTCGACCTCTTGTTGGTGCTTAGCCATGCCTTGTTCAAGGGTGGACTTTTCATGCTGTGCGGGATCATCGATCACGCAACCGGCACGAGGGATCGCAGTCGACTGGGAGGGTTGTGGCGGAAGATGCCATGGACGGCGGCGCTCTCGATGCTAGCGTGCCTTTCGATGGCTGGCGCGCCCTTCACCCTGGGCTTTGTTGCAAAAAAACTTTTCCTGGAAGCCGGGCTGCATCTGGAGAATCCGATTTTATACCTCGAGGAATCGCTGTTTGCTGTGGCGATTCTGGCTTCCGCGTTCACGGTTTGTTACTCACTGCAGTTCGCCGTGTTGACGTTTCTTGGAAAGCCCAAGGACTCCGAGGTCTACGCGCGAGCGCACGAAGGAACTTGGGGGATGCTGTTCGCCCCGGCACTCCTCGTGGCGTTGTGTTTCCTGGGCGGTCTCTATGTGCCGCTTATCGAGGAGCCGCTCAGCTTCCTGATTCAATCGGAAGTCATGGGTACGGAAGCACCTTACGTAGTGGCGTTCTTCAAGCATGTTGACCTTCTTTTCTGGGCAAGCATGGGATTGTTCTTCGTGGGCGGGCCATTGCTGTTTCTATTTTCGCCCGTGTTGGAGAAATGGCATAAGCGAATTTTGGGGCGCGCCTCATTCCGGGTGATGTGGGACAGCGTATTCCGAACGGGTCTTCCCAACGTGGCGGAGGTCGTAACGCGAGTGGTGCAATCTCCATCGCGTCGTCTCAATACGGCCGTTGTCTTGGGCGCCGTTGCCGTGTTGCCGGGCATTGCATTAACACGAGATCCATTGGGCTGGACTTTGGAGTGGACGGGTAGCGCGCTGGAATGGTTGGGAGCCGCCATCGCCAGTCTTGTTGTGGTTCTTACCTCGATCGTCGTTCTGGCGAAAGGCCCCGTGCTCCGGGTACTGTCGCTCGGATTCATCGGTCTTCTGATTGGAGGTTACTTCGTCCTTTACAAGGCCCCCGACCTTGCGATTACGCAGGTTTTTGTCGAGCTGGCTTTGTTGCTGATCTTCTTGAGTCTGTTACCCCATCTTCGACAGCGGATTCGACGACCGGACAATCGAGCCCTATCGGTCGTAGCATTTGCCCTGTGTCTTTCCGTCGGAATCGTCATCGGCGCTTTAAGTTACACCTCGGCCGTAAGTTCGATGCGCGGTCGCGCGATTCTGCCGGGTAATCCGGCTCATTCCACATTTTATCTGGAGAACGCTAAACATGCTTCGACGGAAGGAGGACATTCAGGCGGCGGCGCGAATGTGGTGAATGTGATTCTGGTCGATTTTCGCGCAATGGATACTTTGGGGGAAATTACGGTCTTGGCGGTCGCCGCCTTGGGAGTCATCATCCTGATGCGAAATCGTTGGTCCCGGAACGACGGGTCGAGCATTTCGGCTGGCGGATCTACCGGTCCGGCGACGGTCGCGGATTGGCTGCCGTCACTTCGCGGCGGCGATTCGATTGTGCTCTTGCGAGTCGCTCCCCTGGTTTCGACTCTCGCCTTCGCGTTTGCGGTGGTGTTGCTTTTTGTGGGCCACAATCACCCCGGCGGGGGGTTCATCGCCGGATTGGCAGGGTGTATCGCGGCCGTTCCCTTCGCCTTAACGTCGGCTCGGACTTCGCACCCCATGAGTGTGATTCCCCGGTCTCTTGCGGCGATTTCCGGGGGGGTGATGGTCGCACTGACAACAGGAATCCTGGCCGTGCTGGTAGGCCACCCATTCTTGCGATCGGCCCACGGCCAGATCGCGTTTCCGCTCGTCGGAGACGTGAAACTTGGGTCCGCAATGCTCTTCGATTTCGGCGTTTTCCTGACCGTACTTGGCGTGACGTCGATTATCCTGAAATCATTCTCGAAACACTGAAAGAAAAAGCATGACGATGATTTCCGCCATTCTCGTAGCCGCGCTCTTCGTAGGAGGAAGCTATCTCCTCCTGCGACGGTCCGCGTTCGATTTGGTCTTGGGAATCGCGCTGTTGTCGGCGGGCACGAACGTCCTGCTCATCTCTATGGGAGGGTGGAATGCAGCATCTCATCCGCCCTTTCTGTACGACCAGGACCATGCGTCAATGTCGGTTTCGGGCGACGCGTATCTCGAGAATTATGCCGACCCTCTTCCACAGGCACTGATATTGACCGCTTTGGTAATCGGGTTTGGGCTCCTGAGCCTGCTCATGGCTCTTGTCTCGCGATTCAATGAAGATAGCGTTGAATCGACCGAACGCGCCAGCGAGGCCGGGAGTGATTCCCGATGAATTTGCTGGTGGCGCCGGTTGTGGCACCGCTTGCCGGAGCGGCTCTGGGCCTTCTATTCGCGGACTCGACCACGAAGTCGCGATGGGTCTCGGGCGTTGTTACGCACTTCATGTTGGCGTGCGCGATTCAACTCATGCTTGTCGCGATTCAGGGAGACGTCTCGGTTCTGCGTATCGGAGGCTGGCCGCAGAGTTTCGGCGTTCTGTTTGTGCTGGACCGGTTGAGCGCCTTGATGGTCATGGTAGCCGCGATTATTCAGACCGCGACCTGGTGGTTTGTTTGGGCGGGCGCGTTACGTCCTGACGAAGAGCGGAGTTTTTTTCATCCCTTGTTCTTGATCCTGTGCGGCGCGGTGAACTGGGCATTTCTGACCGCCGATCTATTCAATCTGTTCGTGGCGTTCGAGATTCTGTTAATTTCCAGTTATGCACTGTTGTGCCTTAACACAAAGAGTTTTTCCTCAAAGGAAGCGGTCCGATTTGTAGGCTTGAACGCGTTAGGGGGTACGCTCTTCCTGGCGGGGGCGGGTCTTGTGTATGGCCGGTACGGTAGCTTGAACTTCGCCGATCTGGCGTTGCGTGTCCGATTGGAGGACCCGAGCTGGGGGGCGGTCGCGCTGGGGACCCTGTTTCTCGTCGTGTTTGGTCTCAAGGCAGCGGTGTTTCCCTTGTTTTTCTGGTTGCCTGACGCGTATCCGAGAGTATCCCCGGCCATGCTGCCGTTCTTCGCCGGAATGCTTACCAAGGTGGGCGTGTACTGTCTTTATCGCGTGTTTACGTTCATCTTTCGCATCGAGTCTGATACGTGGTTCTCTCCGCTTTTCTTCGGAATCGCGGGGGCGACTATGCTCGTGGGCGTTCTGGGCGCGATTTCCCGCTGGACGGTTCGGGACATCCTGAGCTTCCACATCATCAGCCAAATCGGATATATGATTTTTGGATTGGCGCTTCTCTCGCCGCTCGGGCTGGCCTGCGGGATCTTCTACATCATTCACCATATCCTCGTGAAATCGACGCTCTTTCTGGTCGGTGGTCATATCCTGTTTCGGACCGGCACTGACGATTTAAAAGGCCTTGGAGGGCTGGCCCGAAGTCAGCCACTCTTGGCGGCGCTTTTTATAACCGCCGCATTTTCTCTCGCGGGCATCCCTCCGCTTAGCGGATTTTACGGCAAGTTTGGACTCGTCATTGACGGGCTGGAGCAAGGGCGTTGGACCATTGTGACGATCTCCATCCTCACGAGTCTTCTCACTCTGGCCAGTATGTTGAAGATTTGGACCTATGTCTTTTGGGGTTCGGCCCCCGGCAATATCGACGTGCGGAGAGGCGGGAACCGAACGCTGGCGCCGATTTTGTTCTTGACGGTTCTTTCCCTGGGAGTCGCGCTCGCAAGCGGACCGCTCATGTCCGTGGCTGAAGACACCGCGCGCCAGCTTCTTGACGGTTCCGAGTATATTCGCGCGACATTGGGTGACGCAGCGTCTGCGCGGTTCGCGGAACTGGTGGATCAAAGGGGGACGTGACATGCGGATACCCTGGTTATTAATCCTGCTCGCTTGTGTGCTTACTTGGTTCTTTGGAATCTTCTCGATTGCGGGCGTTAGCGGTGTCCTCGCCGTGCTATGGTGTGTGAACGAAGGTCGCAAGCGCGGGTTTGGCCAATTTGTTCGACCGGCGCAGATCCGCCGATACTTGCTCTTCCTGAGCGATTTTGCCGTTGACTTGGCGATTTCAAATCTGGTGATGGCCTGGGATGTGTTGACGCCCTGGGACCTGCACACGGTCAGTCTTATCAAAGTTCCGATCGAGGACCTCTCCGAAGCGGAAGTCGTCCTTCTTTCTCACCGAATTACGTTGACTCCAGGTACGTTGGCCTGCGCAGTCACCGCGGACGGGCGCTACCTTTTGGTCCACGACATGTACCCGGCCAAGGGGGACATGGCTCGGAAGCTCCGCCGATCGATTGATATCCTGAAAGGAAACACCAACGATGGCGTCTGAGTTACTCCAGTATTCCTTGCCGTGGTTGATTGCGGCGCTGGGAGCCTGCCTGGTCCTTGTCTTCGCGCGCTTCGTGATAGGTCCCACGCAACTCGACCGCTTGGTGGCCTTCGAAGCAGCCACCCTAATCTTGTTGTGCTTGGCAGGTCTCGTCGGTCTGTGGCTGGAGACCGTCTGGTTCTTCGACTTCATCCTGGTGTTGTCGTTAGTGGGGTTCATATCGACCGTTGCGGTGGCCAATTACATCAAAGGGACGAAGGACGATGGTTGACCTCGTTGGAGTTATCTGCTTGTGCCTTGGGGCCTTCTTCGTGTTTACCGGAAGCCTGGGAGTGGCCCGGTTCCAGGATGTCTATTTGCGGCTACAGGCGTCTTCGAAATCCATCACCTTCGGATTCGGCTTCTTAATGTTCGGTGTCGCGATTCTTGTGGGCGACGGTGAGGTCACCGCAAAGGCGGTGCTGGCAATCCTGTTTCAGTTTCTAACTGCCCCTGTCGCGGCGCAGACCTTGGCGAAAGTCGCCCTGATACAAGGACAGCGGCCAGTCAAGATGGGCGAGTGACCTTCGAATGTCTGGGACGTCATGCCGTTGACAGCGACGTTCGCCTGTTTTGCATTGATTTCAGCAGCCTGACTCCGACGCTTACCGCGACCCACGGCGTCGAATAGATTGACACTTCCGAATCGCCCCCAAAGATCATCGGCACAATAGCCGGGTGAGCCCGCCTGAATGCCAAAAACTTTGACCTACATCTTGTGGTTTTAGTTAGGCCTCGATACAATATACAGCAGTAGTTGTAACGGATTGACGCTATATGTAGGGAGGGCAATGTCGAAAATGAGGTGGGTTGATATCGCACTCCTGCTCTTGCCGGTTTTCTGCTTGGCGAACGGTTGTGCAACAGGTTCTCACCGTCCGCTCCAAGTGAATTTCGAACCGTCGGAATCCCGGGATCCGACGCTCGCCCGAGTCGCAATGAAGTATCACGAGGGCTGCGTTTGCGGAGACAAGAACACGTTCAAAGAGCACAACTGCACGCACTACCTTTCCAACGCGTTCATTGAAGCCGGGTATACGGAGCTTCTGACTTCGCCGTTGTTCACGGTTCGCTGCAGCGAGGGGCGGCCGGTGCGGGCGCAGGAGTTGATGAAGTGGTTTCAACTCAAGTCCAAACACTTTCACAGCGGCCGGGTCAATCCCAATACCGGCTATTGGGCGAGTTACCAGGAGAAACCCGGCTGGCGGCATGTTACCTTGCTCGATTCGGGTACGGGCAAATTTTACGGCACGGCGGATTGTCCCAAGTGGCCGGTGCAGTGGAACTACCAGTGGTAGCAGGGACCTGACCGCGTTGTGAGCCGTACCGGCAAGAAAGCGCCAACCCCGTCTCGACGAAAGAAAGCCACGGCCTCGGGCAAACGGCGTGGCGCATCGCCGGCGAAGAAAGCGGTTCGTAAGAAGGCAGCCGCCACGCGACCTAAGGGACCCGCAACGGAAGCTGCATCCGGGACAGGACTCCTGCGACGGTGGATACGCAGGGGATTCTCGATCATCTGGAAGTGCGCGGTTCTCCTGTTGCTCATCACGGTCGTTATGGCCGGTTTGTATCGCTTCATCAATCCGCCGGTTACAGGGTTAATGCTGTTGCGTCATTTTGGAGACGGGTTTCCCGTCGACAAAGAATGGTGCGACTACGAGGACATCTCGCCCCATTTCCTGGTAGCGGTTCTGGCGGCGGAGGATCAGCGTTTTTTCGATCACCACGGTTTCGACGTGAAGGAGATCCGAAACGCGATTGAAGAGCGGTTGAATGACGGGCAGCTTCGCGGCGCAAGCACGTTGAGCCAGCAGACCGCGAAGAACGTGTTCCTGTGGCCCATCCGATCCTTCTGGCGTAAGGGGATCGAGGCGTACTTCACGGTGCTTATCGAGGCGCTCTGGCCGAAGCAACGGATCCTGGAAGTATACGTCAACGTGGCGGAACTGGGGCCGGGGATTTACGGCGTCGAAAGCGCGGCACAGGAGTATTTCCACACGTCCGCTTCGGATTTGACGCCCGAACAGGCGGCTTTGCTCGCGTCGATTCTGCCCAGTCCGCTCACGCGCGATCCGCGCAAGCCGACTGCGTACATGCGCGAGAGGCAAGCCTGGATCCTGAAGCAAATGAACAACCTGGGCGGCGTTCGTTTCCTCGAACACGACGAAAGCGACACGTAATCACGTTTGCAACGGCCTGCTATTGAGGCACCAGAAGATTCAGGGCCGCGGCGGTCATGGCTTTGACGCCGGTGGAGATGGTGGGGTCGGGTTCGGGCTGGAACCGGCTGGAATGAAGCGACGGTGGAAGCTGGCCGCTGGCCTCGTATTCCGCGAGCCGGTCTGAGGGAATGGTCCCGAGACCGAACATGAAGATCGGTGTGCGGGGTTCTTCGCGCCCGTAACGGCCGAAGTCTTCCCCGCCCATGGTCGGCTTACCTTCCACGACATTTTCTTCGCCAATCATGACCTTCATCGCCTCTATCGAGGCGTCCACGAGCGCGGGATCGTTATAGAGGGCGGGCGTGTACTCGTCCCGGATTTCCATGGTAGGCAGTAGATCGTCTGGGATGCCTGCGGCTTTGGCGATGTTGGTCGCGATACGTTCGATGGACGCGAGGACGCGTTCGCGCGTTTCGTCGGCGTAGGTGCGCACGGTCAGTTGGAGCCGCGCTTCTTCGGGAATGATGTTGTGCTTGGTGCCGGCGTGGATCGAGCCGACCGTTACGACAGCGGGATCGAGGGGGTCCTGCTCCCGGCTCACAATCGTCTGCAACGCGACGATGACCTCCGCCGCAACCACGATGGGGTCTTTCGTTTGGTGGGGGTAAGCGCCATGACCGCCAATCCCACGGATGGTCAAGTCCACCATATCGACATTCGCGTTCGCATACTCTTTCACGTAGCTGGTTTTTCCGGCCGGCAGTTCGTTCTTGACGTGGAGGGCGAGCGCGTAATTCGGGCGTGGGAAGCGCGTGTACAACCCATCGTCGAGCATGGCCTTCGCACCGGCTCCACGTTCCTCCGCGGGTTGCGCGATCATGACGAGGGTGCCGCTCCAGGATTCGCGCAGTTCTGCTAGCGCTTTGGCCGTGCCCACGAAGACCGTCATGTGGATGTCGTGCCCGCACGCGTGCATTACCGGGACTTCGTTGCCCCGATCGTCCGTGGCGGTGACGGTGCTCGCGTAGGGTAAGCCCGTTTCCTCTTTGACGGGCAGCGCGTCCATGTCGGCGCGCACCATTACGGTCGGACCGTCACCATTGCGCAACACTGCAACAACGCCGTGTCCACCCACTCCGGTCGTCACGTCGAATCCGAGGGATTCCAGTTCCTTGGCGATGCGGGCGCTCGTCTCTCTTTCCTGAAAGGACAACTCGGGGTTGGCATGCAGGTGCTCATACAACTCGCGAAGCGACGGGAGTTCCGATTCGACGGTAGACTCGATCTGCGTCCGCAGTGGCGAATCGGGCGTAAGTTGCGCCACAGCCATCGCGGGAAAGGCGATTCCCAGAAAGATTGCTACGGTGAAAAGGCGAGGCATAAGACAACTCCTCCAGACCGCACGTTTCGGCGGTCGTGTTTCGTCGTCGACGGTAATGTTCTGACGTATCGCCCTGCGCGAAGGCCAGCGTAGGGCCGGCAAAGTAGGAATGTCAATCTGTGCAACGATTTGATAGGAATGGCGAGAGAACTCAAACGCGTATTGATTTGTAGGGGAAGGTTTTGCTCGAATGCCCCAAGCAGCTTTGGATGCGGCGGGATGGACGCCGGAAGGAAGGGATGGAGAGCGCCATGAGTGAGGTTGAGCCGATTCTCAAGGATATTCGAGTCATTGAAGTGGCGACCATGGTGCTCGTGCCGTCGGCGGGCGCGGTGATGGCGGATTTCGGTGCGGACGTGATCAAGGTGGAATCCCCCGGAACCGGCGACATCAGCCGGCTTACCCACAACCTCCCCGGCATGCCGGTTTCGGATATCCCCTACGTGTTCCTCATGGACAACCGGAACAAGAAAAGTATCGTTCTGGATCTGAAACAGGAGGCAGCCCGGGAGATCCTGCTCAAACTTATCGCGACGGCCGACGTGTTTACTTCGAACTTCCGCCAGTCCGCGCTGGACAAGTTGGGACTCGCGTACGAAGCGCTGAACGCGATCAATCCGCGCCTGATTTACGCGTGCGCCTCCGGCTACGGCGAACAAGGTCCGGACGCGCACAAGCCGGGCTACGATGCGAATTGTTATTGGGCGCGCTCCGGAATCGAGGACCGCATCTTTCCGCAGGAGGGCTGGCTCGGTGGACCGTTTCCCTACGGCGCGGGCGATCATCCCAGCGGTGTGACGTTGCTCGCGGGCATCATGATGGCCCTCTACGCCAGGGAAAAGACGGGCCGCGGCACGAAGGTGTCTACCTCGCTGCTGGCCTGCGGCGCCTGGGCCAACGCAACTGAACTGCAAGGGATGCTGTGCGGCGGACGGATCCCCAAGATGATTCCGCGCGACACGTTCTACAACTACGCGTACATCAACTACCGGGCGGGCGACGGAAAGCTGTTCAAGTTGTCCATCGTGGATCAGAAGAAGCATTGGCCCGTGTTCTGCCGCGCCATCGGACGTCCGGACCTCCTGGAAGACGCGCGGTTCAACCCTATCGAGGCACGATTGAAGAACATGACGGAACTGATCGCGACGCTCGACGAGGTTTTCGCGCAGCACAATCTGGATTATTGGACCGAAACGTTGGATGCGCATGACATTCCCTTTGCACGCGTGGCGAACAATTTGGAGGTGGGGGACGACCCTCAGATGACAGCAAATGCCGTGTTCGTTGAGTTGGATCTTCCCGGACACGGCTGCGTAAGGACGGTCAACAGTCCCGTAGAATTGAACGAGGCTGCAAAAGTGCCGCCGGGCCCTGCGCCAGCACTGGGCGAGCACACCATGGCGGTGTTGACTGAGCTTGGCTATTCAGAAGACGAGATCGAGCAACTACTATTGTCCGGGGCCGCCATGCAGATCGCGGAAAAATAGGGACAGGCACCATTTTCCTACTCGGTCGCTGAGAAGATACTCAATCACAGAAAAGGAAAATGGTGCCTGTCCCTATTTTTCCATGCTGTCCCTATTCTTCCATGTGCATGCGGCGCCTCCCAGTTACCCCGCGGGATGCTGCCAGGGACCTCGGTACGGCCGTTGAAGCAAGGCGGTGGCCTCGGGATCGCCGGTGATTTTGCGAGTCGTTGGATCGTATGCGAGCGTCCGGCCGGTATTCATCGCCAGATTCGCGAGGATACAGCTTACGGATGAGATGTGTCCCTGCTCGATGTCCGCGACGGGCCGGCCTCCGGTTTCGATGGCGTTGACGAAATCGATCATATGCCCCCGTGTCGCTGGGGCGGCCTGGAGTTCGATGTCCTTCTCTTGCAGATCCTCGGGATACTCTTCGCGTTCAAATAAACAATCCTGATGGATGGCCTCGCCTTCCCCGCGCGGGGTGAAGTCATACTGCTCAAGGTTGGCCTTGAGCGTGCCCTTGTCACCGTAGAGGGTCAATGCCCACGGATACTTCGGATCGGGCGCGTCACCCCAGGATCGGTGCTGCCAGGTGACGGTGAGGTCGCCGTAGTCGAAGGTCGCGGTCTGCGTGTCGCTGGTGGTCGCCGCGGAATCGGTCTGCACCAGGATGCCGCCGCTGGACGCGATGCGCTCGGGCCAGCCGAGGTCCAACATCCAACGAACCGCGTCGAACATGTGCACGCACATGTCGCCCACGATGCCGTTGCTGTACTCCATGAAGGCGCGCCACCACCCGCGGTGGGGCAGACGCACATAGGGGCGCATGGGCGCGGGCCCCGTCCACATTTCGTAATCGAAGAAGTCGGGCACGGGAATGGGGGGGGGATTCTCGTTGGCGCGCATATGGTAATAACAGCAGACGTGCGCGTGGGCGACCTTGCCCAGCAGGCCCGCATCGACCACGTTTTCCTTGGCGTGGATGAGGTGCGGCGTGCTTCGCCGCTGCGTCCCTACCTGCACCACGCGATTAAGCCGCCGCGCGGTGTCCAGGATCGTCTCGCTTTCGCGCACGTCGACGGCCGTGGGTTTTTGCAGGTACACGTGGGCGCCCGCTTCCATGGCCGCAATCGCGGGAAGGGCATGCCAATGGTCCGGCGTGCCGATGATTACAATATCGAGATCCTTTTCCGCGACCATATCGCGGTAGTCGCGGTAGGTGCGCGGCGCTTTGCCCGACTTCTGCCGCTGGCTGATGAGTTCCGCCGCGCCTTGCAGCATGTTCGCGTCCACGTCGCAAATGGAGACGACTTCGACTGGGGCGACCTGGATGAGCCGGCACACGTCGCTTTTGCCGTACCAGCCTGTGCCGATGACGCCGACGCGTTTGACGGAGACATCGGCGAGTTCCGCGGCCTTCGCACCGTAGGCGGCGAACGCGGCGGAAGCGGCAGCGGTTTGGAGGAAACTGCGGCGGTTCATGGTAAGGCTCATTATCATTCTCCCTCATGGTCGGAGCCGCGCGGCCGCGTGGCAGTGGGTTAACAGTGAATCGGCGCGGTTGGCGAAATCAAGTTTAATGCACGCGAGGGAGCCGCTCACGCGGGAGTGGCCGAATGCCCGCTTTTGGCTAAAGCCAATTCGATTGGCAGTGGTTTCGAGACCGGTGAAAAGGTGTATATTGACAACCTGGCGTTGTAGCGTATGAACAATTCGAGGGCGGCTGAAGAAGGGGGGGCGTCGATGGAACCGGGTCGTATAGGCACAACGGACCTCGCCGTCCTGTTGCTATACCTCGTCGGGATCGTTGCGTTGGGTATCTGGGCGGGACTCAGGCGCCGCGGTGACGATATGGATTCCGGATATTTCCTCGCAGGCCGCAGTCTGCGTTGGCCGGTTATTGGTCTCGCACTGTTCGCGACGAACATCTCGACGGTGCACCTCGTCAGCCTCGCCCAGGAAGGATACGTAAACGGACTCGCCTACGGGAACTTCGAATGGATGGCCGCGTTTACGCTGGTCATCCTCGCGTTGTTCTTCGCGCCGTTCTACATTCGGACCCGCGTTTCCACATTGCCGGAATTCCTCGAACGCCGTTACAGCCGGGCGAGCCGGGACTGGTTGACGCTGCTATCCATCGTGTCCGCCATTTTCATCCATATCGGGTTTACGTTCTACGCGGGCGCGGTCGTGCTCGAAGGGCTCTTCGGCATTGACAAGATGACGAGTATCCTGCTGGTCGCCGCGGTCACCGGCGCGTACACGATCTTTGGCGGCCTCACGGCGGTCGTGGTAACGGAGTCCGTGCAGACCGTCATTCTCTTACTTGGCGCAGTCGTACTGACCGGAATTGCGTACGCGCGGGCGGGTGGATGGAGCGGCATTACGGCAAGCATTGACCCGCATCAACTGACGATGCTTCGGCCCGCGGGTGACGCTTCTGGTTTACCTTGGTATTCAGTATTGCTCGGCTATCCCGTGATCGGCATTTGGTACTGGTGCACCGATCAGACCATTGTGCAGCGCGTCCTCGGCGCGAAAGACGAAACGCACGCGCGCCTGGGTCCCTTGTTTGCGGGGTTCATCAAGATCTTGCCCGTGTTCATCTTCGTGTTTCCGGGTCTGATTTGCGCGGTACTGATCGAGCAAGGCGAACTGCCAAACACGCTTGAAAAATCAGAACAGGTGTACGCGTTCATGATCGGCCATTTGCTGCCCGCCGGACTGCGCGGGCTTGTTGCCGCCGCGCTGCTCGCCGCGCTCATGAGCACCGTATCCGGCGCGCTCAACTCGGCGGCGACGCTCTTCTCGCACGACATTTACCGCCGGTTTGCACCCAATGCCGACGACCGCACGCTCGTGACCGTAGGGCGGATTGCGACGTTTGTGGGGCTGGTTGTGGCCGTGGCGTGGTCGCCGTGGCTGGATCGGTTTCCATCTGTGTTCCAAGGTATCAATGCGGCGATTTGCTATATCGCGCCGCCCATCACGGTGGTCTTTGTATTGGGTGTATTTTGGCGGGGTGCTTCCTCGCGAGGCGCGATCGTCACGCTGATCGCCGGATCGTTGCTTGGATTGACCGTGTTTCTGCTGGATTGGTTCAAAGAAGACACAGGCTGGAATGTACCGTTCATGATGGCGGGTTTCTATCTCGCAGTTCTGTGCAGCGCGGTCATGATCCCGGTTTCGATTCTCGCGCCGGACGCGCCGTCCGAGCAGCGGGCCGCATTGACGTGGTCAAGCCCATTAGCGCCGTTCCGCCGCGAGGACGGCAAAGGATTCGCCAGCTACCATTTTGTGGCGCTCGTGCTATGTATCATCATGATCGTACTGTACGCGACGTTTCGCTAGGTCTATGGAGTGCGGCCGCTTGCGGCTGCTTTTCCCCAGTTGTGGGCGGTTGACCTAAGATATTCGAAGCAGTTTGGGCGATTCGGTGACTAAATAGTAATGTTCGGGGTTCTCGAAATACGCGTGGGAAAAGCAGCTGCGAGCGGCCGCACTCCATAACGGCGCCGCATAAGAAGGGAGTCACAGCCATGCGGAAGATCGCAATCGGTGTTCTGGGCTTAATTCTATTCTTTCAAGTCGCCAGTGAATACCCTAACGCCGATGCCGCGCCCGAAGTGCTGCGGTATGGAAGCGTGATCGGACTGAAGGCCGAGAAAATTAAGGAGTACAAGGAACTCCACGCGAACGCCTGGCCGGAAGTGCTGGAGATGATCGAGAAATGCAACATCCGCAACTACTCGATCTATCTCCACCAACTCGATGACGGCAAATACTATCTCTTCAGTTACTTCGAATACGTAGGCGAGGATTTCGACGCGGACATGGCGAAGATGGCGGCCGACCCCACGACGCAGAAGTGGTGGAAGGAGACCGACCCCTGCCAGTTCGCGGTGAAGCATCGCAAAGAAGGCGAATGGTGGGCCTCGATGGAGGAGGTCTTCCATTGTCCATGACGTCCCGCGAGCGGGTCCTCGCCGCCATCGCCCATCAGGAACCGGACCGTGTGCCGGTCGACTTGGGATCCACGCCCAGCTCGGGCATCTCCGCGATTGCCTATAACCATCTGAAGACCCACCTCGGTGTTGGCCACGGCGCGACGCGCGTGTATGACGTGGTGCAACAACTCGCGCAACCCGAAGAATGGGCGCTGGACCGGTTCGGCGTCGACGCAATCGACATCGGCCGCGCCTTCAACGATCGCGCCGAAGACTGGTATGAGATCGCGCTGACCGATGGCGGCACCGCGCAGTATCCCCGGTGGTTTGAGCCGCGACAGGAGGGCGATGGCTCCTGGTCGGCGCTCGGCGATTCGGGCGAAGTGCTGGCCAAGATGCCTGCCGACGGAACCTTCTTCGATCAGGTTTGTTTTCCTTACCTTGACGGCTATCCCGATCATTTTCGCGATCTGCCGAAGGACATGGCGCGGGTGCATTGGGCGGCGTTTGCGCATAGCCCCTGGGACAGTGCCGGCAAACCGGATTTTTGGGAAGACCTGCGCGCGCGTGCATTGGCGCTGCGCGCATCGTCGGACCGCGCGCTCATGATTGTCTGTGGCTGCAACCTTTTCGAGTGGGGCACCTTTTTGCGGCGCATCGATAATTTTCTCATGGATCTGATCGCCGAGCCGCAGTGCGTGGAAGCGCTGCTGGACGCGCTCATGGAAGTTCATCTGCAAACGCTGGAAAAGGTATGCAATGCGGTGGGCGATGTGGCCGACGTGCTGCGGTTCGGCGATGACCTCGGCATGGACAACGGGCCGTTCATGGCGCCGGATACCTACCGGAGCCTGTTCAAGCCGCGGCACGGCATGCTCTGCGAGTACGTGCACACGCACAGCGGTATGCGGACCTTCTTGCATTCCTGCGGGTCCATCTACGACCTGTTGCCGGACCTTATCGACGCGGGGTTCGACGTGATCAATCCCGTCCAAACGACCTGCCGGAACATGGAACCGGACCGCATCAAGCGCGAGTTCGGCGCGGACATTTGTCTGTGGGGCGGGGGGTGCGATACACGTCACGTGCTCAATCGTGAATCGCCGGAAGCGGTGAAGCGGCACGTTACCGAGCGGCTGAAGATCCTGTCGCCGGGAGGCGGGTTCGTCTTCAATACGGTCCACAATATCCTGCCCGACGTGCCGCCGGAGAACATCGTCGCCATGTACAAAGCCGTCGCGGAATACAATGGCCTGACGTAGTGCCGCCTGGACACTGTCGGCACACAAAACTATCAGGATCCTGTCTCAGAAGATGAAGTACATCCCCCTTGCCCCCTTCAAAGGGGGAATGGTACACAACACTTTGTGTTGTGTAACGGACCGATCAGAGCTCTCGGTTAATGAATATTGCAGCGCAATCACCCATAGATAACTGTGTGCACGATTCCCCCTTTGAAGGGGGCAAGGCGGATGTTCTATGCGGTTGAGCAGGTAACTTCGGCTGTTCGACGATTGAAGACTTACGCGTCGATCTTTGGTGCGGCCCAGTTGACGCCCCAGCGGTTGGTGACTTCCGACGGGGTGTGGTTGCGGCGCAACGCATCGAAGGCCTCGGGCGTACGAATGACTTCATCGGGCCGTTGCGCGCTGCGCACGAGGAAGTCGGCTTCCGGCGGGTAACACGCCGCGGGCACGCCTGTGGAGACCGAAGCGACCGCTTCGTTTTCCAATCGACGTATCGCCGCGTTCGTGGGCAAGGCCGCGCTCTGGTAGCGGAGGTCCATGCTCCAGCGCACGATGTCCGACGTGTTTTCGTAACTGCCGTGGACCGTGCGGTTGGTCATCAGAAGCACACCGCCTTTGGGCACCGGGCACACGACCGGGTCGCCCACGGGCAAGTCCTCCTTCGCGATCTCCAGGTACTTGCCGCTCGCATGGAGCTGATGCTTCGCCACTGGGAAGCGGTGCGAACCCGGAATCACCCAGAGACAACCGTTCGATTCGTTCGCGTCCACGAGCGGCAGCCAAACCGTGATGACCAGCGCGTCGTCGCAATAGGGTTCGAGATAGCCCGAATCCTGGTGCCAAGGCACCGCGCCGTATCCGTAGTTTGGGATCTTGGGTCGCAAGCGATAGACGCTGCTCGCGATGATCTCGGGACCGCAGAAGACCTCTGCGATATCAAGCAGTGCGGGGTGGCTCAGGATGTGGAAAATGCCAGGGCCGCTGAGTATGCCGTTCCAGATGGAAACCGCGAGTTCGTCGGTCTCCTGGCTGATGAGCGCAAGCTGCCGCTCGAATCCGGCTTCCTCGTAGGTTCGGCTCAAGCTTCCCTGTTCGACGAGCGCTCGAGCGCGGCGATTGACTTCGCGGGTGAGTTCGTCGATCGCGGGTTGCAGATCCGCATCGCTGAACACGGAGTCCACGACGATGTAGCCGCGTTTATGGAAGGTCTCAACCGATTGCGTGTCCAGAATAGCGCCCATGTTAAGTGCCTCGAGCCTTGCCAAGCCTGCACATAGTATACGCCGTACACCGGGCCCGGTGCGATTCACGTTTTACCCGGCGGCCTTCGGTTCCTCATAATGGCGGGAATGCGGGCATGCCGGCCGGGGCAGCCGGGCATCCCAAGACAGCGGAGGCATGTGCAATGAGGTTTTGGGCGGCAGTACTTTGCATCCTGACGGTGACGGCGTCGGCGGCCGAGGTGCTTTTCACGGATGGACCGCAGGAGTACCAGGGGCGCCGGTACTACTGGTTGGCGGAGTGGAAGCTGGATGTTAGCTTGCCTGCCGACGTGGCGCCGGGCGACCGGTTCGAGGTGCTGTTCGGCAGCAAAGGGACGGGCGAGCGCACGTTGTATTATGAGCACGGTGATCGCTCGGGTTCCTTGGCCGAAGTGCGGCCGGAAGCGTATGAATGGACCGAAATTCCATTGGGGCAACTTGACGCCGGGAAGCACGTTCTTCTTTATGGAAAGGGCCAGCCGAACGTCGCATTCATCGCAGGCGTACGCGTCATCGGTGAATCGTCGGATCCCCTCAAGGTCGATTTCATCCGCACCAACCGCATCTCGCCGGATACGCGGGAACTCATGCGTTGGGCGGAATTGCCCGGCTTCGAGATGAGCGAGCATGCGCGCAAACTCTGGAATCCCGCGCCTGCGGCGCCCGACTGGGATCGCGCGGAACGGTCCGCACGCTACGCAGGCATCGCGCTCAACAAGGTGCAGCGTTGGCTGCACGAAGAATGCATGGCCGTGCACGACAAGGAAAGCGCATTGTTTCGTCCGACCGGCGCGGAATGGAATTATCGCGACACGGCTGCGGATTGCTATCCCTTCTATGTGTGGGCGGCGTGGTTCACCGACATGGAATTGTTGAATACGGTCATGCTCGACACCCTGGAGGCGGAGCAACGGCTCTGCAATCACCTCGACCGGTTGCCTGTGAACTACGACATGGACCAGAAAAAGAAGGTCGAGGTGGAATTCGACGCCATGATCTTCGGCGCGAGCGAGTATGCGAAAGACGGGCTGGTACCCATCGTCGAACTCACGGGGCGGGACTATCCGTGGTTCGAGCGCATGCGCGGCATTGTCGACGACATCTTCAAGCACGCGAAGTACGAAACGCCCTACGGAACTATCCCGTCGACCAACATCGAAGTCAACGGCGAGTTGCTGCAAATTCTTCCCCGTCTCTACACCATGACGGGCGAGCAGAAGTACCTGGAGTGGGCGCATAGGCTTGCGGACTCCTATCTCTTGCCGGGAGGGTTCGTGCCGGAGAAGTTGTCCGATCATGGTTGCGAGATCATCGGCGGACTCGGCCTGCTGTTTGCCGTCGATCGCAAGGCGGCCCCGGAAAAGATGAACGAGTACCGTCCGCACATGGAGTATATGTTTGATGAAATCCTGCGGCGGGGCACGAACTCGGATGGGGTCATCATTGCGGAGCTTGCCGATTCGCCGGGTCCCCATGACGGCGTTCTGCTGCGCGACGGGTGGGGCTACGATTTCGTGGGGTTCCTGGACTACGACATGGCGCTGGGCACGAATCGCTACGAAGACCCGATTCGGAAGCCGCTGACCAACCTGCTCAAGCCGCGTTACAAGCAGTTCAACTGGGATCACGATTCCCGCGACAACGTGGCCGATTCCGTCGAAGGCGGCTTGTACCTCCTGTACCGGTATCCGACGCCCGAGGGGTTCCTGTGGGCGGATCGCGAGATTGCGACCTTTCTCGTCGACCACACCGAACCGGATCGGCTGTGGGGTGTGCACAAGCTCGAGGCCAACACCGTGCGGACCGTGCTGATTCACACCATGCTGCACACGCGCAACACGATCGCGCGTCCCTGGGTGCAGGGTCTCCGGATCGGCGCCGCCCCGGTGGGTACGGACAGCGTTTGCGTGTACATGGAATGCGACGACGCCTATACCGGCCGGCTCCAGTTTGACGTGCCTCGACACCGTATCACCATGGGCTTCGAGGAAGATTGGCCGCGCATGAATGCAGTCCCGGAATGGTTTACCGTCGAGCCCGACGACGCGCATACGTACACCGTGGAAGAAATCGACGGTGCCACGCGCGTTGTGAGCGGAAAACTGCTTAGCGAGGGGTTGCCCATCGAACTCGAACCGGGCAAGCCGCTGCGGCTGGTTATCAAAGCGCGGACCGATTCCCGTTGAGCCGGGCATTTGACCTGCGGCGACTGAGGCTGTAGATTCGGACCATTCAAGCTGCAACGAACCCCAAGGGGTCCACGATGTCCTCGACGCAACCGACAGGCACAGCCTTTTCGCGCCGGTCTTTTCTGCAAGCAACGGCGGCTTGCGCTGTGGCAGCGACGGGGCTGCGTTCCGCCCAGGCACAAGCAGAACCGTTCCAGTTTCGATACATCCTTGCGTCGTCGCTTTACGGCGAACTGCCGCTCGCGGAGATCCTGCCGGAGGTACACAAGTCCGGCGCGAGCGAAATCGATATCTGGCCGAAGGTTCACGGCAATCAGCGCGAACAGATCGAGGGGATGGGCCACGACGCCTTTCTCGAAATGTTACAGGCCCACGACGTGCGCCTCGGGATCATCACACGCTATGATCTCGGACCCTACCGGCTCCAGGACGAGATGGCCGTCGTGAAGCAACTGGGCGGCGATATGATCGTGACGGGCTCCGGCAAGCAAGAAGGCGATACCCTGCGACAGCGCATGGCGAAGTTCGTCGAGGTCATGAAGCCGCACGTCGCCGTGGCCGAGGAACTCGGCGTGACCATTGCCATCGAGAATCACGCGAACGCCCTGCTCGAATCACCGGATTCGTTGCGCTACCTCGCCGAGATGTCGCCTTCGGATCGCCTGGGGATTGCGTATGCGCCATATCATTTGCCGCAGGATCCGGAATTGCAGGCCAGGCTCATTGCCGACCTGGGGCCGCGTCTCGTGCACTTCTACGCGTGGGAACACGGCATGGGCTCGCACAAGAAACTCCCGAAGGTGCAGGAGATGAAACAACTGCCCGGCTACGGATCATTCGATTTCGGTCCCGTCGTGCAAGCGTTGCGCGCGATCAACTATGCGGGCCGCACGTCCATATTCATGCACCCCGTGCCGCGCGGGATCCCCGTGTTGCCCACCGCGCCCGAAGTCACCACGGTCTTGAACCGGTCGCGCGAGTATCTGGAAAGTCTATTGCCCGAAAGCGTGTCTACGTAATGCAGAGGAATCCAACATGGACAAGGTATTGATCATCATCGGCGATGCGGCCGAGACGCTCGACACGATGTACCCCTACTACCGTTTGCAGGAAGCGGGGTTCACGCCCGTCGTCGCCGCGCCGGAGAAACGGCGTTACCAGATGGTGCTGCATGAGGTGAAGCCCGGCTGGACCATCACGAAGGAGTGGGAAGGGTACACCCTCGAAGCGGATATCGCCTTCGCCGACATCGACCCCACGGAGTACGCGGGCATTATGTTTTCCGGAGGGCGCGCGCCGGAGTATATCCGCGATCACCCCGATCTCATCCGCATCACGCGCCACTTTTTCGAAGCGAACAAACCCATCGCGAGCGTGTGTCATGGCGTCGAGATCCCCGCGCGGGCCGGTTGCGTGAAGGGACGGCGCATGGCAACCGTCGCGAAGTGCCAGTTCGATCTGGAGGTCTGTGGCGGAGTCTACGTGAACGAGCCCTGCGTCATCGACGGCAATCTCGTGAGCGGACGCACCTTCCACGACAACGGCCATTACGTGGGCCCGTGGATCAAGATGCTCGAAGAAGCGCGCGCGATGGCGTCGGCGAGTTCGTAGCGTTGCGACTCCTGTGATTCGCGTCGTCTACATGGTTGCGTGGTCGTTGGCCTACGGCGCGATTGCGCAATCGCCGGTCGTCGTGGGCTTTGAACGGCTCTACGAAGTCGACGAAAAAGCGACGGCCACGCAGGGGCGGGTATTGATCGGCGAACTGGGCTGCGCGTCGTGCCACGAGGTCCCGTCGACATCTGCGGCCGAAAGCAAGCAGGCGCCCAATCTCGAAAACGCCGGCGCGCGCATCACGTCGCAGTACCTCCGCGCATTTCTCACCGCCCCGCGCACGACTAAAGCGGGTTCGACCATGCCAGATTTGTTCGCAGGAATGGATGACGCCACGCGCGCAGACGCCGTTGACGCGCTGGTCCACTTTCTCGTAAGCAGGGACGGTCCGATCGCGCGCGATGCGAACAGCGCGGAACCGGAGAGCGTGGCGGCGGGTGAAGAGTTGTTTCATACCGTAGGCTGCGTTGCCTGCCACGCGCCGCGCCGTCCACCCAGCTCGATCGGCGACGAGCTCGATCCCTTCGCCGCAGATACCGTCGAACTTGTGGAGCCCGCGATCCCAAGCGTTCCCTTGCCGGAACTTTCGAAGAAGACCAATCTCGAATCGCTGGCGGAGTTCTTGCACGATCCGCTAGCCGTTCGTCCCTCGGGTCGCATGCCGAACTTCAAGCTGAACGAAGAGGAAGCGCACGCGATTGCGTCATATCTACTTCAATTTGACCAGGAGCCGACTGGGACTGAATCATTTGACGCCGACCCTGTCAAAGCTGAGCGAGGCGCAGATCTGTTTGGGAAGCTTGGCTGCGCGGCATGTCACGCGTCTGAGCAAAACGCGTTTGTCGACTTCGCTGCACCAGTGTTGGACGGCACGATTACAAACGCCGGTTGCCTCGCGGATGCACCGGCGGGTAACGCGCCATGGTATGACTTGGACGCGCGCCAACGGGAAGCGATCAGCCTGGCCCTCGCGGACGACGCGAACGCAAATGCCGATGTCTTAACCGAACGGCTCGCCGCGTTGAATTGCTACGCCTGCCACGAACGGGACGGTATCGGTGGCATCGAGGTGGGGCGGCGTCCGTACTTTACCGCGCTGGTTCACGCCGATCTCGGCGATGAAGGCCGCATACCGCCGCCGTTGACGGGGGTAGGCGCGAAGCTGACGCCGGAGGGCTTTCATGCGACGCTGTTCGGCGAGGAGACCGTGCGCCCCTACATGGCGACGCGTATGCCCCTCTTCGGCGAAAGGCAGGTTGGCCATCTGGCGACGCGTTTCGCGGAAGCGGACGCCTCCGAAGCCATGCCGGAGATCGACGTGACCGGCCTGCTTCATCATCATCGCAATCACTATGGCCGCCAGCTTATGGGCACCGACGGGCTCAGTTGCATCAGTTGCCACAACCTGCGCGGACGCAAGTCGCTCGGTATTCCGGCCATCGATCTGGAAACCTCGCCGCGACGATTGCACCCCGAATGGTTCAAGGCCTACTTGCTCGATCCTGCGGCGTTTCGTCCCGGCACGCGCATGCCGGCCTTCTTCCCGGAAGGAAAGAGCACCTTCCCCGATCTCTTCAAGGGCAACGCGAATCAGCAGATCGAAGCCCTGTGGATCTACCTGCGCGAAATCGATCAGACGCGCCTTCCCGAAGGGCTCGAACGCGACGACAACTTTGAACTGGTTCCGACGGACAAGCCGATACTGCTGCGCACGTTCATGAAAGACGTGGGTCCGCGCGCCATCGCGGTGGGTTTTCCCAAAGGCATTCATGTGGCCTTCGACGCGCTGAACGTACGCGTCGCCCTGGCGTGGCGCGGGCGGTTTATCGATGCGGAGTCGGCCTGGGCCGACCGATTCGCGCCGTTCGTCGAACCCTTGAGCGAGGATCGCCATCGTTTCGCCGAACCTATGCCGGTTGCCGCGCTGAAGGACGATGCTGCGCAATGGCCAGACGTGGTGGGTGTCGCCGCCGGATACGCGTTTGAGGGGTATCGGTTGGACGAAGCAGGCGCGCCAGTCTTTCTGTATTCCTTTTCACCGGCCGGGAGCGACCCGGTTCGGATCGAGGAGGTAGTTGTTCCGGTGGACGCCGAGACGCTGATGCGGACGTTTACCTTCAGCGGACCGCGCGAGGTACCGCTCTATATCCTGGCCGGAGCGGGAACGATTGCAGACGCTGAGAACGGCGGATACCGGGTCGACGATCAATTCACTGTTCTCCCGAGCCCGCCGGCGACAGCCATAATTCGCGGACAAGGTGCGGATCGGGAGTTGATTATCCCGGTACCGCCGTCGCCGGAACCAACGACCGTCGAAATGGAACTGAAATGGTAAGGCTATTGATCATCGCGGCAGTGTCCGTCACGGCGCTCGCGGGAGAAGAGGACTATTACCGCATTGTCACCCTGCCCACACCGGAGGGCGTGGCCTTTGAGGTGGGTGGGTTATGCGTGTTGCCGGACGGCCGCGTCGCGGCGGCAATTCGCAAGGGCGAAGTCTGGCTGGTCGACAACGCCTACGACGAGCCGCCCGCCAACCTGACATTCACACGAATCGCCAATGCCTTGCACGAGCCGCTCGGACTTATGGTAGACGGCGACGATCTCCTCACCGCGCAACGCAGCGAAGTCACGCGCCTGCGCGATCTCGACGGCGACGACGCGATCGACGCCTACCTGACCGTCGCGAATGGCTGGGGCATCACCGGCAACTACCACGAGTACGCCTTCGGTCCCAAGCGCGACGGGCAGGGACGCCTCTGGGTCATGCTCAACCAGACGCTGGGCAAGAAAGACATCCCGGATGACGCGTGGCGCGGGTGGGGCGTGACGATTGGCAAATCCGGCGAAGTCATTCCCATGTGCGCGGGCATGCGGTCGCCCTGCGGTCTCGGTACGAACGCGGAAGGCGATATGTTCTTCACCGATCAGCAGGGCAACTGGGTGCCCGCGGGTTCGTTGCACCACGCGCGCGAAGGCGCCTTCTACGGCCACGTGGATTCCCTGAAGGATACGAAACGTCCCGAGTCGCCGCTAAAACATCCCGGGACGATTCCCGCAGAACTGCCCCTGCCCGAGGCGGTTCAGGCGGTGCCGGCCTTATCGGTTCCCGCCGTATGGTTTCCGTATCGCAAGATGGGCATGAGCGCTACCGACATCGTCTGCGACCAGACGGGCGGGAAGTTCGGGCCCTTCGCCGGGCAACTCTTCGTCGGTGATTTTACGATGGCACAAGTGAACCGCGTGTTTCTGGAGAAGGTCGACGGCGCGTATCAGGGCGCGTGTTTCCCGTTCCGGGAAGGATTTCAATCCGCAGTCGTCCGCATGGCCTGGGGCGCCGACGGGTCTATGTTCATTGGCGAAACTAATCGCGGCTGGAACTCCACGGGGCGGACCTCCTACGGCTTGGAACGTTTGGTGTGGACCGGTAAGACGCCTT
>CAZWDH010000006.1:1495-12309 GCA_964632865.1 uncultured Nitrospiraceae bacterium | reverse complement strand
CCCGGCCTGACGGATTCACGCTGCGCTTCACCAAGCCGGTCGATCCGAAGTCCGCCGCGGATTTGGCCTCGTACCGCATGTCGAGCTACACGTTTCTTTACCACCGCGACTACGGAAGCCCAGAGATCGATGCGAAGGATTTGTCCATTACCACTGCGACCGTGCACGACGATCGACTCGGGGTGGATTTAGTCGTGACGGGTTTGCGCGAGGTCTACGTGCATGAATTGCACGCACCCGGCCTGCGCGACGCGGAGGGCAGACCCCTCCTTCATGATGCCGCCTACTATACGCTCAATCGCATCCCTTCGCCGGAGTCGTGAATGGTTGCGCGGGCCGCAGCCTTCCGTCACACTGTGGCCTTCAGTGAAGTAGGAGGGTTCATGGTCCGGTTTGTTTTATTCACGGTTGTCGTGACATCGTGCATCGCGAGTGCGGCGCGGGCGGAAGCGCGAATCGGCGCGGACTATCCCGGTGGCAACATCGTCGTGGAGCGGATCGACGGAGACGACGTGTACTTGCGCCAGGACCTGCGCGACACCGAGGGCTGGTGGTTCTATTGGAATTTTGAAGTACGTGGCGCTGCGGAGCGCACCTTGACCTTTCGGTTCACCAATCGAAACGTAATTGGCACCCGAGGCCCCGCCGTCAGTCTGGACAATGGTCTTGCCTGGTCCTGGCTCGGGAATGAAACGGTCCACGAGTTGGACGGCGGCGTCGCGTTCACCTATTCATTTCCCCCGAATCAGGGTTCGGTCCGTTTCGCGTTTGCGATGCCGTACCAGCAGAGCGATCTCGAGCGTTTCCTCGCGCGGTACGAAGGAAACAAGCACCTCGAAACCAGCGTCCTGGCTACGACGCGGAAGGGTCGTGACGTGACACGGCTCCGTGTCGGCGCGATCGAAGCGGAGCCCCGCTACCGTGTCCTGCTGACTGCCCGGCACCATAGCTGCGAATCCATGGCGAGTTTTGTGCTGGAGGGCATCCTTCAAGCAATTCTGGCAGACACAGACGATGGCGCGTGGTTTCGCGTGAACGTCGAGGTCCTGGTTATCCCGTTGATGGATACCGACGGCGTGGAAGATGGGGACCAGGGCAAGAATCGCAAGCCTCGCGATCATGGGCGCGACTATGAAGGCGAAAGCATCTATCCCGAAGTTGCCGCATTGCGAGAGTTCGTTCCGGAGTGGTCTTCCGGGCGTTTGCGCATCGCCATGGATATTCATTGCCCATACATTCGCGGGGAACATAACGAAGTGGTGTATCTCGTCGGGAGTTCCGACCCGGCAATCTGGGAAGAGCAGCAGCGCTTCAGCGGTATCCTTGAGTCCCTTCCGGCGCCGGGCCTTCCGTTCCGGTCGGCGGACAATCTCCCGTTTGGTACGGCCTGGAACACGGGAGCCAACTACGCGGCCGGGACCGCCATGCCCCAGTGGGCGGCGGGGTTGGATGGAGTGCGCCTCGCTACGGCCATCGAAGTGCCCTACGCCAACGTCGGCGAAACGACTGTAACGCCCGCAAACGCGCGCGCGTTCGGTCACGCCCTTGCCACAGCCATGCGGCGATATCTCGAGATTTCGTCCGAATAGCTACGTAACAACAATCAGGTTGCAGCGAGCAATTCCGATCGGTACGCTTTCCAACGGGGATTCGCAGCACGAGGGAGGAGTACCATCCATGCGACACATCTCGACCATTACCGCAAACCGGCCCATGCCCGCGCTGGTGCGGCAGGGGCCGTTCCTATCCATTCTTGAAATCGTCCTCGATCAACTGGTCAAGCAGTTGGAAGGGAAGAAGGAAGAGAAAGAGGCGGATCCGGCGTAAATAGTTAGGGCCGATCCACCGGGCGTGGATCGGCCCTCTCAAAAGTCCGAGCTATTCTTCCGGCGTCTTAGCGCGCCAGACTTCCAGTCCATCCAGCGGATTTGCTGAACCCAGGTACAGGTATCCGTCCGGCGTGGACTCCATGGTACGCCAGCCGTAGTTGCCCGTGTTGCCCATGCCGTCCAACGTCACCGGGAACCAGTGGTCGCCATCCTTTGTGCGGAACACATCCGCGCCCGATCGCGTGCCCCGATACAACAGTTGGAGCTGCAAGGAGTCTTCCAGGCTAACGTCGGCGCTCCCGGTCTGGATGAAATCGACCAACGCCGGGATATTGTCGAGCAGCCATGACAACACGGTTCCCTGATCCCAGGTGCCCGCGTAGAGCCAACCGTCGTGTTCTTCCATCCACCAGCAATAGGAGTTCGTGAAGAAGTTGAAGCCGGAATCGTATCCTGAGGTCGAGTGCGGCCCGACCACTGTCTCCCAGTCGTCGTTTTCATCGATCCGGATAATATCGCAGCCCTTGAACCCTTGGAGCTGTTGCGGGTTGAACCCGAAGAATATGATGCTGCCCACGTAGAGCTTGCCGTTGAACACGATGGGCGTGCCCGCGATTTCGTTGAGGGGATCCGTTGCGCCGTGGTCTACGACCTTGATGGGGGCGACGTTGCTCTTCTCCGGACCTTCCAGTTTCCAAATCTCAAACCCTTCAACATCGTTCTTCGTGCCGGCGTAGAGCCAATCGTTGTACGACACCACGAATTCGACGCCACGGTTGTTGGGATTGCCGAACCCGTCCTGCATGACCGGCACGAAGTTCAGGCCGTCGTCGGACACCCACAACTCGCCTGGTGACGGCTCGTCTTCAAAGGTGTCGAAAGCCATGGCGAGGTACATGCGGTCATTGTGCGTGCAGAAATAGCGAATGGACGGTCCGAATTCGCCGGTGCTGAACACGGCCTCCCAGGTGCCGGGGTCGCCGGTCTGCGAACGCCACAACACCGATTCGAGACCCTGCGTCGCCGCGTAGACGTGGTTGGCCCGGGTTACGCCGTTCCTCGCGTCAGAGACGACGGCGTTGTAGGTGCCCATGAACCGGAAACCGGTCGTGAGGAACTCGCCTTCCATTTCCACATCCCGGTAGTCGAGCACTTTCTCCCACACCTTCGGGCCCAGGTCGGGCCGATGCCGGCGGATCTCCGGCGGAAAGACCGGCGCGTCCAGAATGTCGCCGCCGCTCGTCAGCGTCGTGATGTAGAAGCCGATGAGCCCGGCGATGTTATTCCCTGTGCCGACGTAGACGTAGCCCTCGTCCGCCCCGTCCGCCTGAAAGTGGCGCATGGCCCAGGCGTAGTCGTTGTGGTCCGCCGCATTGTCCACGGGATCGAAGCCGTTCTCGCTGACCAGCTCGAAATCCTTGGCGACAAATCCCCCCAGTGAACACTGTGGCACCATGGCCAGGAACGAAATGGAAACAACAGTCAGAATACCCCTACGAAATGCCGGTCCGAACTTCATGGTAACCCCCTCATGTTTGCGAAAACTCCGCCCGACTCGACTTCAGTATACCGATACCGAGCGGAATACTCATACTGCCTAAACCTACCCGGCGGCCCGCAGTATCTCGTTCACGAGCGCTCGCGCTTTGTAGGCTTTCCGCAGCGCTTCCAGCATGCCTCTCGAATCGACAGAGATGGCGCGGCCGCGTTCTTCTTCGTAGACGATGTTGTGCACGATGCCGTGCAGGTTGCTGTCGAAGACCAGTCCGACGAGTTCGCCGCGCGTGTTGACGACGGGGCTGCCTGAGTTTCCTCCGGTGATATCGGCGGTGCAGACGAAATTGTACGGCGTGTCGAGGTCCAGGCGTTTCTTCGCCTTGCGCCACCGTTCCGGGAGAACGTAGTCGGCGTAATCCCGGCGCGACTCCGCGAGCGCATACATCCCGCGAAAGGTGGTAAACGCCGGCACCTCATCCGCGGGTTCGGAATAGCCTTTGACCTGACCAAATGCGAGGCGCAACGTGAATGTCGCATCCGGATAGACGTCGTCGCCTTCGATGGCGAACCGGGCCGCGGCAATCCTGGCATAGGCGTCCTTCTCGACGCTTTCAACGTCGTCTTCGTACTTCTTCCGCCACTGCCGGGCATCGTCGTCCAACGCGATCGCCAGTTGAATCATGGGATCGGTGGATTCAGCGATCGCGGCGACGCCTCCTTCCGCCAGAGCCTTTCGCACGTCGACATCCTTCAGTTTGGTGCCGGTGACCAAAGCAACCGCCCGTTCGCGGGGAGACATCCCGCCGAGCGCCGCCTGCGTATAGGGGTCATCGGCGCCGAAGGTTGCCGCGATGTGCGCGAGGCTCGACTCGATACGCTCCGTTTCCTGCGCGTCATAGATGGGGCTGGGCGTGTAGAGGCCGCGATACAGCGAATCCAGGTTGGCGTCAGCGTATTCGGGGAGGCGTTCCGCGCTGGGTTTTGGCAACTCTGCTGAGAGCCGCACCAGGTCGACGGCGATGCCGTAGAGGTGCGAATGGATCCCTGTACGGTGGCGCTCGAAGAAGCTGCGGTAGGCGTCCCGCGCATGGGCAATCTCGTCCCACGCGCTGCCCCACATCTCGCGGTACTCAGGGTTGGCCATGACCGCTTCGCGTAGCGCCCATTCATCCGTCTCTTTGCGCGCGAATATGGCGGGATCCTGAAGGCCGTCCAGTATGGCCGTATAGGCCTTCCTTCCGTTCTGTACGCCGAACAGTTCGGCCTTGGCCATGCGTTCGAACTCCGGGTCGCGCTTCGAGAACGTCTGCAGTTGCACTTCACGACGCCAGAACTGGCGTAGCCGATGCGGAATCTCCACGTCCCGTAGAAACTCGAGGTGAGCCACTGTGGTGAGCCGTTGCGTGTGGCCGGGATGGCCCGCGACGAAGACGAGTTCGCCCTCCGACGCGCCTTCCTGGCTCCAGGTCAGAAAATGCTCGGGCCGGTAGGCCGCCCCGTTCTCGTAGACGCGAAAGAAACACATATCCAGCGCATACCGCGGGTATTCAAAGTTGTCGTTGTCGCCACCGTAGAAAGCAATTTGCAGTTCCGGCGCCATGACGAGTCGGATATCCGTGAAGCGCTTGTATTGGTAAAGGTGATACTGCTCGCCCCGGTATAATGTTACGACTTGGCAATCGAGGCCCGTCTCCGATTCGAATTCGTCTTCAATTGCAGAGATCATTTCCCGGCGCGCCGCATTGGCGTCCGCAAGCGTTTCCACGGCCGATCCCGCGGTGATCACGCGATCCGTCACGTCGACAATCCGGACGAGCATATTCGCTTCCACGTCGGGACAGATCAATTCATCGTCTCGTGACCTTGCGTAGAAGCCGGTTTCAAGGAGATTCGCTTCCGGCGTGCTCAGGTTTTCGATGATGCCGGAGCCGACATGGTGGTTGGTCAGCACCAGGCCTTCGGGTGAAACGAACGAGGCGGAACCGCCCGTGTTGAACCGCAGCGCGGACTGCTGAACGTGGTCAAGCCAGGCTGAGGAAGGAGCGAAGCCATATCGGGCTTCCAATTGCTCGATGGGCGGATTCGTGAACAACCACATGCCTTCGTCGGCAGCGGATACTGCGCAGCCAAACAGCACTATGAGAATCCAGCGGGTCCGCAGAGTGCATCGCAGAAACATGGTTTCGCCTTTCCTCGCCGGGAATGGTCCAGCGACGCGGGCCATACTACCAAATCGGTCATCGATGTGGGACAATACCAACAACGGATGTACGGTTACTTACGATCTGCATATGCCTACTGACGCGATGGCGGTTCCTGTGGTTTCGCCCGCGCGTTTCGCACAGGAGAACGTCGATGAAATACCTGTTTTACTTTCCATTGCTGGGTATCGTATTCATCATCTACAACATCGCCATGGCGGCCGGCGTGGATTTTGAGGCCAACCCGACCATGCTCAACATTCCCCACCTTACGCGAGAATTGCCTACGGCCGTGGGCGTCGCGGATCTGCTGGTAGGCGTCGCGATCCTCTTGCTCTACTTCGAGATTCTGAAGGCGGCGCGGATTTCCCGCACGACTATCATCGACCACATGCTGTCGATGGTCGTGTTCATTGCTTTTCTCATCGAGTTCATCGTCGCAGCCGGTGCCGGCACAGCGACGTTCATGCTGTTGACGTTAATCGCGCTGATTGACGTGATCGCGGGATTCACGATCAGCATTGTTACCGCGCGCCGCGACTTCGCCATCGGCGGCGACGGAATTGGCTGAGGTCAGGTACGTTGGCCGGGAAACGAGTACGATTCGTTTGTTCCACAGTGGCACTGCTGTTCGTCGGGGCCGCGGTTTCCTCTGTAATCCCGATAGACGCGCCAGACGGAACACCGTTGACGGACGAACAGCGTGCCTCGCTGGACCATGGCGAGATCCTTGTTCACCTTTCGGATGTCGCGGGCTCGGCGGTGAAGAAGGCCACGGCAATTGCGGTAATAGACGCCGCGCCGGATCGGGTGTCCCGCGTGCTTACCGATTACGAATCGTTTCCTGAGTTCATGCCGTATTGCCGAACGGTACGAATTGACGAGAAGGACGAAGATGGCGCGCGCGTCAGGTATGAACTCGATTTCCCGTGGCCTATTGGCGACCGCCACTACGTCCTCGAACTGAAGAGCGGGAGCGAGTCGCGCGGCGAATTGACGGTCTTTGTCAATACGTGGGCCTATGTGCCGGACAGCGGAAACATCAACGACACCTACGGCTCGTGGGAGGTGTTCCCCGAGGGCTCAGACCGTTCGTTGGTGCGGTACACCGTGTTCACCGATCCCGGAGGGCGAGTGCCAGGCTGGGCAGCAAACGTCGCGACCAACGTGGCGGTGCCGGGCGTAATCGAAGGCGTGAGGACTCGCGTGAAGGAAACGCTCAAGGAGAAAGAACCGGCTTCAGTGGAGTCAAGCGTGGAAGACGACTCGGCTGAGTAGTGCCTGCTTGGCGACTTTCAGGCATGTATCAATTTGCGCGCGCCGAAGTCGAAGGTTGCGCGGGCGTTGTTCGGGGCGGCACGCCGAAGGCTGTTCTGTATTGGAGCGTCTGCACGTCCCCTCCGTTTGCCTGGAAGTGTTCGCGGATAAGTTTGACCGACTCGCTCGGCTCGTGTTGCCGATACCGCGCGAACCGCTTCTGAACCGCCGGTTCGGAGAGCCGGTGCCGATACTCCTTTTCAAGCAGCGGCAAGACAAAACGCTTCCGCAGCAGCCAGTAATGAGAGGGGTTGTAGGACTCATCAAAGTCCGGCGTCACATAATCCCGTATATCGATAGGCCGGACCAGCGTCCACCGTCCATCTACGAGCTTCACATAGGGGTCGTCACCGGCGCACAAATCCCGCGCGAGCACGAATCCCTGAAAGCTGGCTTCGATATCCGCGTGGGAGAAGATCCCGTCCACGATCCGCCCTACGCGCGTATTCTCCCATCGCACGCTAATCCGCACGACGCGCTCGATTGCGGCGTCTTCATCTAACCCGTCCTCAAGTGCGTTCCGATAGATCCGGTAACTATGCCGGCCAAATCCGAAGAAGTGGGCGAACTTGTCGATGCCGCAATAGACGTCGCCCACGCGGATCGTCCGCGACATGGGAAGGATGTAGGGAAACGAACGGCCTCGATAGATGCTCATGTTCTGGTACTGCCAAAAGGACACCGTCTTCGGCGGATACCGATCAATATCTTCGGAATGCTGCAGGAAATTGCGCAGCTTCGATGCGTGGAGGCCGCGGAAAAGATGGCGAAAAGCGCCTTTCGCCACTTCATCCGCGTCGCTGGGGTATTCGTTCCTGTGGTGCAGCGAAATCAGATAGCCCTCGATTTCGTGATTGATATAGCGATTGATGGCCTCGGAGGAGTCGCCCAGTTCTACACCCCAAACCAGATATTGATCGGTTTCGCCGGAATATGCGGACGACGCGAAGAGGGCCGTGACCAGGAAGCAGACAGCTGTGTGCATAATTCGCACGATTCGCCCTCCTTCACTACCTGTCTGACTGAGCCTGATAGCCAATGTTCCTCTTCATGACCGAGCAGCGTCCAGGGGCAGAGCGTAGCACGCCTAGACGAAAATCGGCAAGGTGAGCGGCTCGTTGCGTGATGCGGGCCCAACTCATTTGCCAACCGCCCCGCGAGGCTCGTATGGTGGATCGTATGGTCCACAACCGGGAGAGCGTAATCGTGGAAAGCAATCACCCTGTCGTAAGTCAGTTCGACACCAAGACGCGCGTAGACCGCCGGTCGTTTCTTGCCGATGCCGGCAAGACGGGATTACTGGGCCTCGGCGCGCTTTGGTATGCGGGTCGCGCATATCCGCAGGAGACGGGCAAGAAGATCCGGATGGCCGTGGTCGGCGGCGGGTTTGGTGCGCAGTTTCAGTGGCACGAGCATCCGAACTGCGAGGTGACCGCCGTCACGGACCTGCGTGAGGAGCGGCGCAAAGTTCTGCGCGACACGTACCGCTGCGACAACGTGTACGATTCCCTCGAAGAGATGCTCAAGACCGAGAAGAACGTCGATGCCGTCGCCGTGTTCACCGAGGCGACCAACCATGCGAAGCACACGAAGTGGTGCATGGAAAACGGATGGCATGTCGTTTCCGCCGTGCCCGCCTGCTTCACGATTGAAGAAGCCCATATGATGAAGGAGCTGAAAGAGCGCACCGGGCTTCGATACATGATGGCTGAGACGAGTTACTACCGCGCCGGAGGAATCTTCGCGCGCAACCTCTACACCAAAGGCGGCTTCGGCGAGATCTTCTATTCCGAGGTCGAGTATTACCACGATCGCGGCGATCTCGATCAACTCATTGCGGATAAGGGCACCCGCTTCTACAATCCCGACGGCACAAGATCCTGGCGCTTCGGAATGGCGCCGCTGCACTATCCCACCCACAGCCTCGGCTATCTCGTCGGCACCACCGGCGAACGTGTTACGTCGGTGTCGGCCCTGGGTTGGGGGACCGATCATCCCTACCTGACGGAGAACGAATACGGCAACCCCTACTGGAACGAGTCGTCCCTCATGGAGACAAACAAAGGCCACATGTGCCGGTGCAACGTATTCTGGCTGGTGGCGGCGGGTGGCGAGCGCGCGCAGTGGTTCGGGGATCGGGCCACCTTCATGATGCAGATGGAGGGATTCTACGAACCGGCCCTGCGGTTCCGCCGCAAGGAACACAAGGGAAGCATGTACGACCTGCCCGAAACCGAAGGTGGCGAGTTGCAGATTCCGGAATATTGGAAGACCTCTGAGATGCTGCCAGATCCCATGCGACACGGGTCGGGCCACGGCGGTTCTCATACCTTCATCTCCGCGGAGTTCATCAACGCGCTCCTGGAAGACCGCGAGCCGGCCATCGGCATCTACGACGCCTTGGCAATGACCGTGCCGGGGATCGTGGGACATCAATCGGCCATGAAGGACGGCGAGCGGTTGCAGGTGCCGCAGTTCGAGCCAGCGTAGGAAGATAATCCGAAATTCGAAATCCGAAACAAATCCGAATGACCAAAGGGATTAAAGAAAGTCGTGCCCGCCGGTCGCGCGAGCAAATTTTGCCTGCAATGGATGTGCGCCACATGTCAGCCTGAGTCGGAAGGACCTCGTTCGCGAAACTCCGCCTGGCCTGACGAGCCGCAGCATATCCGCCCTCATTAGTGCAGGCACCAGGGCCTCGGTTGTCCGGCCTGAAGGGCCGCTACATATCAGCCCGGGGCAGAGCGAAGCGCCGCCCCGGGAAAAGTGGTCACACCATGAACGGAGCGCTGAAAGTGCGAAACAGTTCGGCCGGTCGAAAGGGATCAGCGAATCGCGCGAAACACCCTGCGTCGCGGCGGCAGTTTGCAATTGTGGTTGCAATCCTATTTTCGGTTCCGGTCGCGCATGCCGGGGACGACGCCTTCATTGTCTGGGCGACGAGCTGCATTCATTCGCCTCAGGACATTCGGTACGGGCGTGCGAGTCTGTCGAAAGTCATCCGCCAGTCCGAGGGATTCTTCGAAGACGCGCCGGGCTTTGACTGGGATATCGCCATTGATTGCGGGGACATGACGGCCAGCCAGTTCCCTCCGACCGATGCGGACGGCCACGTCATTGCGCTACAGTTCGAGGCCCTGCGTAAACATGCCCGCGAACAAATCTATCACGTACAAGGCAACCACGACGCGAACTATTACGACGAAGGTGAAGGCACGTGGTTCCGCAAATGGATCGATCCCCTGGGCGAGAACCCCCAATTCTCCGGCGTGCTGAACGAGAACCGTCCTTTTTCGGTTCAGGGCCGGTGGGACCGCTACACCTTTCAAGCCGGCAACATCCTGTTCATCATGCTGAGCGATCGGAACGATATGCCCAGCCCTGTCGGACGAGGCAGCAGCGAAGAGCAGAACAAGGGCGGCTTTCCCGCCGGCGCCGTCACGCGCGATACCTTCGAGTGGTGGAAGCGGACGGTGCTGGACAACCAGGACAAAATCATCGTGACGGCCCATCACCACGTGCTGCGCGATACGACCACCGCCTCCGGCTACAACGAAGGCGGCGACTATCATGGAAGCAGCGGCGGAATCGAAGGGTCCTCGTATCTGTACTGGACCATCGAAAATTCGGACCCCAACAATTTCGAGTACACGGTCTCCGAACCGGGCCACCCCGGTCCTTTCGAAGAGTTTCTGGCGGAGTTCCACGAGGAACACGGCAAGCCCGCCATCGACTTTTGGATTGGCGGTCATACCCACGTGCATGGCCCTGAAGACACGACCGGCGGGAAGCGCATCGAGGAACAGAAGTGGGGCGTGACCTTTCTTCAGGTCGCCGCAGTAACCCAGTACCACGCCGGGTCGCACCCGATGAGCCGCGTACTGACCTTTACGCCCGGCACACGTACGGCTGAACTCAAGCTGTATCTCCATGAGCCCACCTACGAAAGCCATCCGGTCGGCTGGTATGC
>CAZWDH010000006.1:0-1485 GCA_964632865.1 uncultured Nitrospiraceae bacterium | reverse complement strand
CCCCGGCAGAGTAGCGGATAGAAAACGAAACGCCGGTGACTTGACGGTGCCGGGTGAGTTGTCCAGAATGGTGGGATATTGTCAGCAACTCGAATCACTCCATCCAACGAGGGAGGCATAGAATCATGAGTGTATCGCGAAGGGCATTTCTTGGTAGCTCCGCTGCCGTTGCCGCGGCCACGGTGTTGCCGAACACCGTGTTCGGCGCCAACGAGCGGGTCAACGTATGTTGTATTGGAATTCGCGGACGGGGCGGCTCGCATATCGACGCATTCTGCGATCAGGAAGGGTCGAACGTGGTGGCCCTTTGCGACGTGGACAAACGCGTGCTCGAAGGCCGGGCCGATCAGCTTGAACAGAAGACGGGCAAACGTCCCAAGACGTACGTCGATATGCGGGATGCCATGGCGGACGATTCCATTGACGCGATCACGATCGCCACGCCGAATCACTGGCATGCCTTGGCGACCGTGTGGGGCTGCCAGGCAGGCAAAGACGTCTACGTCGAGAAGCCCATGGCCCACAGCTTCTGGGAAGGCCAGCAGGTGGTGAAGGCTGCGCGGAAATACAACCGCGTCGTGCAACACGGCACGCAGCAGCGCTCCGATGCCGAACGCATTCGCGATATGAAGCTGCTCCATCAGGGTGAAATTGTGGGCCCCGTTGTTCACGCCCGCGGGTACGTCTACAAGAATGGAAACCGGTACGACATCGGCAAAGGCAAGCCGGGCGATCCGCCCGATTACCTGGACTACAACCTTTGGCTGGGTCCCGCCAAGGATCGTCCCTACCTGTGGCGTGAAGGAAGCGAAGACGGACTGTTTGTCCATTACAACTGGCACTGGTTCTGGGACTTCGGCAACGGCGAAAGCGGAAACCAGGGCGTGCACGAAATGGACGTGGCGGCATGGGCCGCGAACAAGGGGCTTCCGGTGCGCGTGTACAGCACGGGCGGCCGGTACAAGTGGACGGACGACGCCGAGACGCCCAACACGCAGCAAATCGGTTTTACGTACGCCGACGGCACGATGCTGACCTTCGAGGTGCGCAATCTTGGTTCCTTCCCCGAGGGCTGCGACGATGCGTGCGCGAACAGCGCTTTCGGCACGGACGGCTATTGGGTGACTGACCGCGGTTTCTTCGACTATCAACAGAAGCCCATTCCGATCCCCGACGGCGTCGAGACGCCGGAATCCAAAGGGACCTTCGGGAACTTTTTGGAATCAGTCCGAAACCGAGATTTGGACAATATCCACGGGGGCCCGGAGGAGGCGTTCATTTCTTGCGCGCACATTCATCTTGGGAACATTGCGTACCGGTTGCAGCGGTCGCTCGAGTTCGATCCCGACGCGGGCCAGTTCAAGAACGACGACGAGGCGAATGCCATGTTGAAGGATTACTACCGCGACCCCTTCGTGGTGCCTGAGATCACATAAGCTGAAAACACAGTACTCAAGATGGATTCCCGCCTTCGCGGGAATGACG